>CALMGO010000545.1 GCA_937863625.1 uncultured bacterium | reverse complement strand
AATTCCGCCGCGATCTCTGACGCCCTCGCGTCGAGTGGGCTGATGATGCTCCTCAACGGCCTGCCGCTTCTGTCCACCGGCACGACCGCCTCGCCCATCGAACTCACAGCCAGAGCCGCTATGTCGGCCCCCGAAGCGCGAGCCGCCTCGGCTATCACCGAGAACGCCGCCGCCTTTATCTCTCCGCTGTCAATCTCGGACCAGCCCGGCCGCGGACTCGTCAGCGCGTACTCCCGGTACGCCGCCGACAGCACCTTCCCCTCCGCGGAGAAGACCACCGCCTTGACGCCCGTTATCCCCGCGTCTATTCCCAGTAGCGCCACTGAACGCGCCTCCCGCTCCTTCCCCGCTCCCTACGCAAAAAGCAGCCTGAGTGTCACTACCTTCCACGGCGAAAGCGACACGGTCAGTTGATTTCTCCCGGCCCTGACCTGTCCCTTTACTTCCTCCAGAAAATTAACGCGCTCGGCTTTCTTTATGTCAAATGGCGTCTCTATCGTCACCTTCGTATCGCGCCCGTGCGGCTCGTAGAGTCTGATTACATAACCTTTGCCGTTCTCGGCCATCTTAAAGGCGCTCAGAATCACCGGCCCACCGTCGGCCGCCTTTGCGCGCAGAACCCACCCCTCGGCCGGAAGAGTCCCCCCCGAAGATGGCACATGTATCGCCACAAGCGGCGCGTTAAAGTCCACTCCCTCGCGCGCCGTGCCCGCCGCCCGCCAGTCTCCTGCGTGCGGCATCAGGCTGTATTTCATCACCTGCTTGCCGTGGTCCGTATCCTTTGCCAGTGACTCCGGTGACCGCAGAAGTGACAGCCTGAGCACGTGCCCCTTTGCATCGTAACCGTACTTGCAGTCGTTGAGAATGCTTGCCCCGTAGTCGGCCTGCGAGATGTCCGCCCATTTCTGCGCTGGCACCTCAAATCTTGCCCAGTCCCACGGGTTGCTCTGTCTGGTGCTTCTGTCAATCGCGCCGAACGCGATCTCATACGTCGCCCTTCGCGCCACGACCGCCAGTGGAAATGCCGCCTTGAGAAGCGTCTTTCGCTCGTGCCAGTCGACCTCCGTCTCAAAGTCTATCCTCTTGGTATGTCCGTAGAGTATCATTCGCTGGCTTATCTGTGAAGCGCGCGCCTTCCACGCGAGTTTGACCACTGTCCTGACAGGCCCGTTTTCGACGACCTCGCTCGACACGAGTTCCTTGACCTCTGTCTTTTTGTCGTCAGCCCATTCGTCGATGTCCCACGCCTCGTACTCGACGGGTATGTCTTCCATCATCTCAAACCGGTTGCCCGCTTCGCCCGCCGCCAGTACCTCCCTGCGCGCTTCCCTGTCGTATACCGATGCCAGTTGCCCCGAAGCGTTGAGCCTCACGGTTAAAAGGTCCGTCTCGATGCTTCGCTTCGTAACCGTCGCTACGGCTTTCGCCGCCGTCTTGCCCTCGACGACCCGCACTATCTTCCATCCGCACGCAGGCACTGTAACGAGCACCGCAAGCCTGCCTGATTTGCCCGCCTGCTGGCAGGGCAGGGGGGTGCCGTCGATGTCGGTCACTATCCTGCCCGCGCCGCCCGAGTCCACTTCCACCACGTCCGTCCTGTCCCACGCGCACGGGTTGAAGACCATCACCGCATCCCCAGACCCTGTCGTGTCGATTGCCTTTGCGACAAACGACAGCGCGCGCTCGGTCGCTTTCCCCGTAATCGCAAACATCTTCGCGTAGTCTCGCTCGGCATCCTCGTATACCATCGGCAGCGAACTGCCCGGCAGGATGTCGTGAAACTGGTTAAAGAGCGCCAGTTTCCATGCCTCCTCAATTTCCCCGCCAGGATAATCCGCCCCCAAAAGCGCCGCCGCGCTCGCCGCCGCCTCAAGCGTAAAGAGCGCGTATTCGGCCTTGCGGTTGTTACGCTTTGTCCTCGACTGGGTCGTATATGTGCCGCGGTGGGTCTCGACGTACATCTCGTCGGCAAAGACCGGATACGCGGCCGTCTTCGGCAGCCCGTCGAAAAACTCAGTCACGTTCTTTATTTCCATCCGCGGGGCATAGGGGCTCGCCGCCAGCCGCGGGATGTTTTCAATGTCCCTTACCCGCGGTCCGCCGCCTCCGTCGCTCGCCCCGAACATGAGCCCCGGCGTCACGCCCAGCCGCGCCTCCTTGTTCTTCTCCAGCGTCTCGTTTATGACCTTGAGGTTCACTTCGCTCCCGTACGTGAGCGGCGGTATGTGTGTCAGCACCCGGCTCCCGTCGGGCCCCTCCCACCAGAAAAACGTGAACGGAAACGTGTTCGTGTCGTTCCATGTCGGCTTCGTCGAGACGAAGTAATCAAGCCCTGATTCCTTGAGTATCTGCGGCATGGCCCACGAGTAGCCGAACGTATCCACCAGCCACCCGACACGGCTCTTCCTGCCGAATTCCTTCTCGAAGAACCGCTGTCCGTACAAAAACTGCCTCGCCAGCGCCTCGCCCCCCGCGCAGTTGAGGTCCGCCTCCACCCACATCCCGCCGACGGCTTCGACCTTGCCCGAACGCACTGCCTTCTTTGTCCGCTCGTGAAGGTCCGGATAGAGGTCCTTTATCCACTGAAACCCTTGTGCCTGTGAATGTGAGAACCTGTAAAAATCGAATTTCTCCTGAAGCGCGAGCGTATTGGCCATTGTCGACGCGCACTTGCGTATGGTTTCGGCCCGCGGCCACAGCCATGCCATGTCTATGTGGCTCTGGCCCATCATCATGACGCGCCCTGAACCGTCGCCCTTCTCCCCGGAGAAGAGCCTCGCCGTAAGCGCCGCTGACGCCGCGCGAAAGCTCGCGTTGCGCTTCTCTTCGCCCGCGGTCCGGTCTATTGCGCCTATCGCCTCGTCTATCGCCGCGAGGACCTCCGCCTCCGTCCTCGTCCCCTCTTTCTGCGCGTCGAGTATGTCAACCGCCGCCGCAAAGTCCTGGTACAGCCTGTATGCGTCCCGGTTCACGAGCCTGAGTTCCGTCGTGCCGAGCTTTGTCTTCGAGAGAAAGTTGCGCTGCGTCCCGAACGCCAGTATCGTGAAGCTCTCCACCGGCCCTGTGTACGCCTCTACCGCGATGGTGAGTTTCTCGCCGCCCTTCGCCCGCTTCGACAAAGGCACATCCTTGTGCAGCCGGTCGAGACCGACAGTCTCCACCCCGTCCACAAATACGAGCGCCCTCTGGCCGAAAATCGCGCCTTCCGCCTCGATGTCTATGTGAAGGAGCACTTCGCCGCCGGCGAATTCCTTCGGAATAGTGACCTTGTTGCGCAGCCACACAAACTCGTTTATCTTCCCCAGAAGCTGTCCGCGCTTGGCGACAGGCCAGTCGCCGTCGGCAAACCGCGCGCCTCTAACCTGCACCGAGTCGCTCGCCCCAATCCGCCAGTCGTTGACCTCGACGGTTTTCATGTAGATGTACTTCGCAAGTTCCTCGCGCCATTGAGATGCGCGTATGCGCCGCTTCTTAGCGTTGTACAATGCCCGGCTCCTTTCCCTCGATACATCCACTCTTTGTACAATGAGATTGCTGATCAGTAGGTGAGATTATTCCTTCCCCGCCGACAAACGCAATACTTCCCAATGCTCTCGGAAGATTCGTCTCACCGGAAATATGATGCGAAAAGCCTAAGTTGCCTCAGCCAATGCGCCGGCCCGCCTCTTCCGAGATGCCGCGCCACATACGACGGCCTGAGATAAAACCGCCGCATTGCTCTCCTGACCCACTTCTTGAGGTCCTCAATATCCGCACCCGGCGGCACCAGCGGAAACGAAAGCTCCGCCGTCATGCGTGTCTTCGCGTCCTCAAAGAGCCTCGAACCCGGATACGGCGTCGCAAAATGGAAACTCGCGTATGTCGGATCAAGCTCGATGGCAAATTCTATCGTTTCCTCGCGCTGACTCTTGCTCTCACCCGGCAGCCCGAACATGAAGAACGCGAGCGTCTCTATCCCCGCCGCTTCTATCATCCGGACGCCTTTGTAAATCGCCTCTTTTGTCGTAGCCTTTCCGCTTGCCGTCAGCACTTCCTCCGACCCGCTCTCGACCCCCAGGTGAATAAGCCTGCACCCGGACTTCCTCATAAGCTTCAGCAGTTCCTCATCCACATTATCCGACCGCGTCTGGCAGCACCATGCCACAGGCGCTCCCCGCTTGATGAGGTGTCTGCTTATCGCCTCGGCCAGGTCTCTGGCCACCGTAAACTCGAGGTCGATAAAGTACACGTTGCGTGCCTTTGTGTGGTCAAGCGCCCAGTCTATCTCAGCGCACACCTGCTCGGCTGTCTTCTTCCGAAATTTCTCGCCGTACATCACCTTCGAACAGAAAACACACCCGTACGGACACCCCCGCGTTGCTTCGATCAGGAGAAACTCATTGTCGAGGACTTCGTAAAAGTATCGCCTGAGGTCAAAAAGTTCAAAGGCCGGAACAGGCAGCCTCGTTATGTCCACCGCCGCCCTGTCTGGATTGTTCACCACCTCGCCGCCGCGCATAAACGACACGCCGTCGATTACCGATAGCGCTCTGCCCGCTGCGATTTCCCCTATCGCCTCCTCCGGCTCGCCTCTTATCACCGCCTCCGCCCCCGTGAGTCTCAAAGCGGCCTCGGGCGCCACCGTCCCATGAAAACCCGTCACCACAACCCGCAGTCCCGCCTTTGTCATCTCTCTTGCGGCTGCCACAAAAGGAGTTGGGTCGTTATAGGGGCACTGCCAACGGTCAAGTCCGCTTGATGTGAGCACCACGAGGTCCGCGCCGGACACCCGCCCGGTCAGTTGCGCCGGCGAGAGTCTTGCCGCCTGCGCGTCGACGATTGTGACGCTGTGCCCGGCCTGCCTTGCTATTGCAGCGCAGTTGGCCAGTTCCAGCGGCGTCCATACCCGGTTATATGTGGCTTCGCTTCGCCCCTTAGGGTAATCCCAGCAAGGCTTCGCAAACGCTATCTTCACGCCTGCGTCTCCGCGCCGCGCCGGAACCCGTCTCCCGACGCCGTCGGCGCAGGCCGCAGGGTCTTTTCCCCGCGGTGAAGCTGCAGTCTCAGCCGGCTCATCGCCGTCAGGTCTTCAAGTACCGTCATGGGTATCTGCACCGTTGAGCCGAGGTCTTCTATCCACTCCACGGGTATCTCGTTCATCAGAAATCCCTGCTTCTCCGCGAGCACCAGCAGTTCCGTGTCAAAAAACCACTTCGTGTCCTCGACCTGCTGCACCAGTATCTCTTTGGCCTCGCGCCTTATGCCCTTAAACCCGCACTGTGCGTCCGAAAACCGCGTGTTAAATACCGCTCCCACCAGAAAGTTCCACCCCCGCGAGAGTATCTCTCTGTACCAGCAGCGCGTTATGTTTGCCCCTGCTATGAGCCTCGACCCCAGCACCACGTCGCTGCCCTTTTCGAAGAGTTCCATCATCGCCGGGACGGCGCGCAGATTGGTCGACAGGTCCACGTCCATATACGAGACGAAATCCGCGTTTGATTGCATCCACGTCTTGCGGAGAGCCCGCCCGCGCCCCTTCCTGTCGAGGCGAAAATACACCACCCGCTCCAGTTCCCGCGCGAGTTTCTCTGCAATCTCTCCTGTCGCGTCCACGCTTGCGTTGTCGGCTATGACTATGCGCCAGTCGTAGTCGGATAGATGCTCACAGAGAAAGCTGTGAAGTGTTCTGATATTGGCTTCGAGGTCTTCCGCCTCGTTGTACACCGGGATTACGCAGTCGTATGTTTTCATCATCCTGACTCAGGCGCCTTTTGCGCCGGCTTTGCCCGCGACAATCGCCGCAACCTCGCGCACCGAGGACGCTATGTAGTCCAGGTCGCCCTTGGTCATCGACACGTTGTTGGGTATCTCTATGCTTCTCTCCGGCAGCCCCGCCGCCACTGTACACTCCGCCGCGTACTCGCCAAATGCCGCAAGCCCTGCGCAGTTCGCCATGTCGTCCGACTGTGTGTCGATGCCTCTGCGAAGAAGTAGCGACCTGAACCGCGCCGCATCGTTGACCAGTATTCTGAAGTAGAGGTATATATGCTCCTCGTTCTCAATTACCGCCGGCGCAACGACTCCTT
>CALMGO010000544.1 GCA_937863625.1 uncultured bacterium | reverse complement strand
GACGCCACCGTCATCGCCTCGAGCGTCATCGCCTTTAGAGCGAAAAGCCTGTCGTCATGCGACTGGGCGCTTGCAAGGTAGACTACTCCCATACCGCCCCTGCCCACCGGCTCGCCCTGGATGACATACGTGTCACGTTCACCTGCAAACCGCCCCCCCGGCGGTATGTCGCCAGGCCTCGTCAAAAGGGCTTTCCTATCGTCATCCCCGAGAGGGGTGGCCGACCGCATAAGAACACCCGACCCTGGCTCAAATACAGCCGTGATGTCCGCCTGTAACCGGGCCGGGTCCGGATAATCAAGTAGACCTACCGGCATTTCAACCTGCCGGTCGATGCCTGCATAAGTGCCCACGTCTTCCAGGACCATGAGCCCCCTTATTCTCTGCACTGCCCTTGTGCTCTCCGTACGCCTTAGCGGATGGCTTCTGCCTGACGACCTCCCATATATGAAAAACGGGGACAGCATCAGTAAGGCGCTGTAGTCGCTGTTCCAGACGAAGACTTTCCGCGGCGCAACGGGATGGGCCATGATCACTTCATATTCGGCA
Organism: uncultured bacterium; assembly: GCA_937863625.1. Classification (GTDB taxonomy): domain Bacteria; phylum Planctomycetota; class DG-23; order SLPQ01; family SLPQ01; genus CALMGO01. The sequence continues at coordinate 5,520 of CALMGO010000544.1, read as the reverse complement.
AAGGATTGCGACGCCCCTCTATAGACCTGAAGAGTCTGTCGTTTTGCCTCGCCGGGTTCTTCTTTGTTGTCGACGTCGGGCATGTCAACATCTACAGAACACATGGCGTACTTGCTCAAAAAGCCGAACTCGCTCAGGAGCGCAAAGAGGTCCCTTTCGTGTTCCTGTATGAAGTGTCTTCTGTTGTCCGGAGCCGTGAGTCTGCCCGCTTCATTCTTCACAAATGCCCTGCAGGCGCGCTCAATTACCTCGTACCGTACGCCGGCAAACTCACGCACAAAGAAATCCGACCAGGTCCTGCCGGCCTCACCCAGAAGCGTCCTCAACACTGAAAGCCACGTTTCTATGTCTGCGCCGCCCTTGCCCAACCACGCCTGCTCGACACTTGCGAGGACTTGCGGGTCGGGCGAGCCAGCCGTGGCATAATCCGAAACTGCGACGATGGCCGCATACCGAAGTGCCTGTTCGGCGCTGTCCAGCAGGCGCCTTGCTGCGACGATGGTGTCCCTGCTCGGGGTGGAGAACTTCGCAAAACCGCTGGCTATCGGGTAGGGAAGGGTGGTTTTGTATTGATGTTCGAGAAGTATGTGCCTCTCGCCTGACATTCCGGGGTTTCTCCATGCTTGCTGTCCGGCGGCTTGAGGGAGGCAGAGCGCACTTCTCCATGCCTTCCCCGGCTACCCGGCGCTTTAGAACCTCGTATATTGTGCACGCGGATGCTATATTGTCAATTTGCGCGGTATAATACGATCAAACCTTTGGGAATGACTTGCCGTCGGTCTGGAGTCTCCGGTCGGCGGCGGTATACTCAGATACTGGCCCGGTCGGGCTGTCTGGCGTGAATTCCGAGGTTGCTTTCATGTTTATATCGACCGTCTCTCTGAGTGAGCCCTACCTGTCGGCTCTTGCCTCCGATAGGCCGTGGGATGTCTGCGACGCTAAGGCGGACACCGCTGAGGAGTTTTTCGCCCGCGCCCAAGCCCGAATCGCCGTCGGCAGAGAGGCGGAGGCGCGCCATGACCTCGATGAGGCGGGCAAGTCTCTGGGAGACGAGTGCCTCGTCGAAAAGGCCTTTCTCGACCTCAGAGAGAGAAGGAGCCTCAAGACAGCAGCGGCTACTGCCGAACTCGTGTCAAAACGCGCAGTGCCCGGCAGTATCCTTGCCGCCCGCGCGCTTCACTTGCTTGGCCTCGCCCAGGCCAAATCCCGCCGGACGTCGGCCGCGGCAGATTCGCTTCTGGCGGCGGCGGAGAGTTATGGAAGGCTTGGACAGCGCGTTGGCGTAGCTCAGGTATATGATACGCTAGCCGCCACTGAGGCGGCGCGGGGACGTCTTGACTACGCACTCGGATTCTATTCGATGTCGCTTGTCGACAAGACTCTCCTTGGAGACCGGCAGGGGATGGCCATCACGCTCGGCAGCCTTGGGCGCGTTCACTTGAGGCTCGGACGCATGCTTGACGCTCTTCACTGTTTTCAGAGAGACCTTGAACTGTCCGAGAGTCTGGGTGACCTGCGCGGCCAATGCAGGATGCATGAGGATATCGCCAGGGCGTATCTCGGTCTCGAAGAACATGACAAGGCGCACGAAAGCCTCACGAAGTGCCTCGACATGGCTGCATCGGCTGGTTTTCGTGATCTGGAGTTCTTCGCGCGAAAGGACGCGGCCCTTCTTCGCCTTGCGCAGCGGCGCAGCGATGAAGCCGTCCGCGAGGTCGAACTCGCCCGGGCCGCACTTGCGGAGGATGCCGAGCCCCACCTTTATCTCGTGCTTGAGGAGGTATGGGGAGAGGTCCTGACTGCACTCGGCGACATGACGGCTGTTGACACGCTCCGTCGGGTTGTCGCCGGGTTTGAAACGGCGGAACTCCCGGACTACGAAATACCCGCGCGCATAGCTCTTGCACGCGCATGTATGAAATGGGGGCTCAAGGCAACCGCTGGTCAGTGCCTTGCCAGGGGCTTGAGGCTTGCACGACGGGACGGCTACGCGCGCTATCTGCCGGTCATAAACGAGGCGATGACCGCGCTCGACCTCGTCGAGAGCGCCATTGACGAGTCGGACCGCGGCGTGGGAGAGTCTGTTCATGGGTCGCGCTATGTAATCCGCAGACAGCTCGGGTCCGGCGCTTTCGGCGACGTGTTTCACGTTTACGACCCTGAACGCGGCCACGATGTGGCGCTCAAACAGCTGCGCCTTGCGGACCTCTACGATGTGCGCGCAAGACAGGCGCTCCTTGAGAGCGCGCGCGTTGAACTGGAGGCGGCCAGTCGCGTGCGCCACCCCGGTATTGCGCGCGTGTTTGCCATCGGGAGTGACTCTGACGGCTCAACCTATGTCGTCCAGGAACTCATTGCCGGTACGCCCCTTGCATCGCTTATCCCGAAGGAGCCGACGGCCGACCCCGTCGTCGTGGCTACCTGCATCGAAAGAATCGCCAACGCGCTCGAAGTGCTGCATGAAGCAGGCGTCATACACAGGGATCTTAAGCCCTGCAACATCATCATGCGCGAAGGCAATTATCCCGTTCTTGTGGATTTCGGCGTTGCCCGTGTCCGTGATTTGAGAGGAGAGGTCCCCGGCAGGGTAGTCGGCAGTCTGGCGTACATGGCTCCGGAACAGGCCAAAGGCGCAGACGTGGACGCCAGAGCGGATATTTATTCTCTGGGAGTCGTCGCTTATGAGTGGCTTGCAGGAAGGCGGCCTGTAGAACCCATGGGTAATACCTTCGCCGAAAAGGCATCGTCTGTCGCCACCACCCTGCCCGAGCATCTGTCGCACTTGCGGGACGACCTTCACGGCGACTTCGAGGCCTTTGTGATGTCCCTTTTGTGCAAGTCGCGCAGCCGCCGGCCCGCTACCGCAGCGGAGGTCGCTTCGACGTGTCGCGCCCTGTTGCGAAATGGCGCGGTCATGAAACACGGTTCGCCGCAGCAGTCTCATTCCAGCGTCGCTGAGGACCCGTCGGGCACGGCATCCACCAGGAAGTTGACGGACACGGACGGCGGCGGCAAGTTGCAGTGACATCTCCAGGCGTCCCGGCGACTGCATATAGAGGTGCCTGACCCAGACGCGAATCTTTCGCGTCCAGGCGGGTTCCCAGACGTGTTTCTTATCACTTCGTCAGTCGCGGAGTTGTCAAAGGTTCGCACGGTCTTACAATATCGTCGGTCCATAAAGCACGGAGCATATGAGTGAGGAAGGCCATCTTATCCTGGAGTGGCGGCAAGGACAGCGCCCTTGCACTGCACGAACTTCGACAGGACCCTCACGTCGAGATTGTCGCGCTCCTCACGACTCTGACTGAGGGTTACGACAGGGTCAGTATGCACGGTATCCGGAGCGTGCTCGTTGAAAAACAGGCCGACGGCGTCGGCCTGCCGCTTGAAAAGGTCTACATCCCCCAAAACTCATCTAACAGCGAATACGAGACTCGCATGAAGGACACCCTCACGAGACTCGGCAAGCAAGGCGTGACATGCGTGGCTTTCGGCGACATATTTCTTGAAGACCTGCGGCGTTACCGCGAGGAGAAACTCGCCGAGGTGGACATGGAGGCGATCTTTCCAATCTGGAAGCGGGACACAGGCGAACTCTCCCGGTCGTTTGTCGACCTTGGCTTTGAGGCGCTCCTCACATGCGTTGATTCACAGATGCTCGACGGCGCATTTGCCGGCAGGGCTTACGGCAAAGCGCTGCTCTCCGAACTGCCCGCCGCCGTGGACCCCTGCGGCGAAAACGGCGAATTTCACACCTTCGTGCACGCAGGTCCGGTTTTTAGACGGCCGGTGCCTCACGAAAAGGGCGAAGTGGTGCTCAGGGATTCTCGTTTCTATTTCTGCGATGTCCTGCCCGCCTGAGAGACTGTTGCGGCGCGACGTTCCCGCTCCTTACGCCTGTAACGTCGTCGGTTGTACGGGACTTATACGGGTGACTCTGTGAACTGCGGGTCAGGCGCGCTTGACGTGGAGTCGCGTGGCCGCTAAACTGGCACAGGCGGCGGTCTGTCGCCGCAATGATAATCCGGCAATCTTGCATATCGCGGTGAACATGGGCCGCGGGAGTGTGTCCTTGACTCAGGGAAACGAAGCGTTCAGCACTGGGCTGACCGGCCTTGACGAAGTCCTCCACGGATTGATTCCTGGAGACAATGTAATCTGGCAGGTCGAGTCGATAGATGACTACGTGCCTTTTGTTGAGGCGTACAGTCGCTTTGCCAGTCGCCAGCCCGGGCGTCTGATATACTTCCGCTTTGGCCGGCACGCCTCCCTGCATGACGTCGCGAAGGATTTTGAGGTCTGCACGCTGGACCCCTCCGAAGGCGCGGAGGCCGTAGTCACAAAGATTCACAAGACCATCGAAAGGGCCGGCAGGGGCGCCTGGTATATCTTTGACCTCTTGAGCGACCTTGCCGACGCGTGGTATGGCGACACGGTGCTTGCAAATGCCTTCATGCTCACGTGCCCCTACCTTTACGAGGTGGAGGCTATCGCATATTTTGCACTGCGCCGCTACGACCATTCGCCGATAGCCACGTCCGCCATACTGGAAACGGCCCAGGTTGTTCTCGATGTGCACCGCTACCAGGACGCGCTGTATGTGCAGCCCATAAAGGTTGACAAGCGACATTCGTCGACCATGTACATGCTTCATGAGTGGGAGGATGACAGGTTCGTCCCGGTAAAGTCGAGCGCGAAGGCCACCGAAATAGTGACGGCCTCCAGCGACACGGCGACGGCGATGCCTGCCTACCGTCTCGACATCTGGGACAGGACTCTGCAGCAGGCCAGAGAGACGTGGCTTAGGGAGGAAGCGACCGGCTCCTGCGACCGGGAGTGCGTCGAGAGCCTTAATAAACTTATAAGCATGCTCGTTTCGCGTGACGACAGGGTCGGCGGCCTCGCGAAGGAGTATTTCACGCTCAGGGATGTTCTGGAAATAAGCGACAGACTGATAGGAACAGGGAGGATAGGCGGTAAGGCGGTTGGAATGCTCATTGCGCGCGCCATTCTCAGGAACGCCGGCGAAGCATGGACCACTCTCCTTGAGCCGCACGATTCCTTCTATATCGGCTCGGACGTGTTTTTCAGTTTCCTCGTGCGAAACGGCGTCTGGTGGGCCCGCGAGAAGCAGCGCGACCCAGGGCGCTTTCTTGATGACAGCGAGCAGGCCCGTCAGCGGATACTGATGGGTTCTTTTCCCGACGACATCCTCCGACAGTTTCAGGCGATGCTCGACTATTTCGGTCAGGCTCCCATAATCGTCCGCTCGAGCAGCCTCCTGGAGGACAATTTTGGCAACGCGTTTGCCGGTAAATACGAGAGCGTCTTCTGCACAAACCAGGGCTCGCGGGAGAACCGTTTTCATAACTTCCTCTCTGCTGTCAGGACCATCTACGCAAGCAGCATGAGCGAAAAGGCGCTTAGATACCGCGCACAGCGGGGCATACTGGACCGTGATGAACAGATGGCTCTGCTTGTGCAGCGCGTCTCGGGCTCGATGGCGGGGGAGTTCTTTTA
>CALMGO010000543.1 GCA_937863625.1 uncultured bacterium | reverse complement strand
CAGGCATCCTCGTCCCGACCACTATGTCGGCCCCTGTGGACTCAAAACACGCCTCAAAGCGGGGGATCTCCTCAGGGTCGTGCTGGCCGTCGGCGTCGAGCGTTACAGCCGCGAGAAACCCGTTTTCGCGGGCCCACGCGAGCCCGGTCTCAAGCGCCCTGCCCTTGCCTCGATTCATCTCATGAATGATGACACGAGCGCCCGCCCTGGCGGCCACGCCCGACGTGTCGTCCGCCGACCCGTCGTCCACCACAAGCACCGCGCCGCAGTGGGGCACGGCCGCAACGACGACTCGCGCTATCCGCGGTTCTTCATTATACGCGGGAATAATCGCGCAGATCCTGTCCAAGATCAAAGCCCTCGCCGCCTGAGCCGGCCTCCAAGCATCCGTCGGAATCTAATCCAGACGGATGTCCTTCACCACCAGCTGCGTCTGTCCGCCGCCGGCAAACTCGTCGAGACGCGGCTCATAGGCTATCCTGAAGGGGCCTCCGTGCCCGGCCAGGCGGTCCGCCAGTTCGCCCCAGCCAAACGCTATGGCCCTGAAGCTGACGCCGTCCCCGCGCGCGAAAAATGACAGGTGCTGCCCGTCGGAACCGACCCTCTTGACCCTTCCCGCAACCGCAACTCCCGACGTGGCGAAAATCGGCTGCGGATTGCCCTCACCGAAAGGCGCCAGGAAATCCAACTGCCGCACGAGCGCCGTATTCACGGAAGAAAGCGGAATCTCAGCGTCCACCGATAGCGTCGGTACAAGGTCCTCCTCGGCGAGAACCCCGGCGGCCGCGTTGAGCGCGTCGCGAAGTCGCCCTATATTGCGCGTTTCCATTGTGATGCCGGCAGCCTGAGCGTGTCCGCCGTATGCCAGCAACAGGTCATCGCATGACTTGAGCGCATCAAGCAGATGAAAACCCGGAATGCTCCTGGCCGACCCGCGCGCTACGTCGCCCTCGACGCTCATCAACACCGCGGGTCTGTAAAACTCCTCCGCCAGACGGCTTGCGACTATGCCGATTACCCCGATATGCCAGTCGTCACCGGCCAGCACAATCGCCCGCCCCGTGGAAGGGTCGAAGTCCTCCGTCAGACGCTGTCGAGCGCTTACAAGTATTGTGCGCTCGATTGCCTGCCTTTCCTTGTTCTTCGCGTCAAGTTCCGTTGCTATCTCGAGCGCGCGGCCGAAACTGTCGGTTGTGAGGAGTTCAAATCCGAGCTGCGGCTCATTCAGTCTGCCCGTGGCATTGAGCCTCGGCGCCAGACGAAACGCCACATCCCTGGCGGTAAGTTTATCCTGCAATCCCGACACGTTCATGAGGGCGCGAAGGCCGGGCAACCGCGTGTTTACAAGCGCCGCCAGCCCGTGACTCGTGAATACTCTGTTTTCACCCACAAGCGGAGCGACGTCGGCGATAGTCCCGAGCGCTACAAGGCCGACGGCGTTTAAGAGAAACTCGCGAAATTCCTGCGTGACTTTCTTCTGTCCGGAAAAACTCTTTGCCACCGCCCAGGCCAGTTTAAACGCCACACCAACGCCGGCCAGGTCTCGAAAGGGATACTTGCTGCCGTCCTTTTTCGGGTTAATAACGGCTACGGCTTCGGGGAGCGGCCCTTCGGGTTCGTGGTGGTCCGTTACGATGAGGTCCATGCCCAGTTGCTTAGCGAGTTGGGCCTCCTCATGTGCGCCGGTGCCGCAATCGGCGGTTATGATGAGGTCCACTCCCTGCTCTTTGAAATCCCTCATCCGGTCGGCGTGGAGGCCGTATCCCTCGACAAGCCGCGTCGGCAGAAAGTACGACACCCGCGCGGAAAGAAGGCTGAAAAGGTGGTATAAGAGCGCCGTTGACGTCATTCCGTCAACGTCATAGTCCCCGTAAATGAGTATCTTCTCGCCGCGGGAAACCGCCGTCCATATCCGGGCAACCGCCTCCGACATGCCGGAGAGGTCCTCGGGGTCGTAGAGGTCGTCAAGCGAGGGGCGCATGAACTTCCTCGCCGCCTGCGCTTCTCCGTAGCCCCTGTTGATAAGCAGTTGCGCGACGACCGGTGAAATGGAAAGCTCCGAGGCCAGATCCCTGGCGGCCGCTTCGTCACCCGGCGTTACCTTCCATATCGTGGAACTTGCCTGTTGAGTCAAATCACCTCCGCATTGCCCGTGGCCGCCTCAGACGGCGCCCTTGACATAGACGGTCTGTGTCGGGAAGGCGAACTCTATCGCCGCCTCGTTAAACGATCGCA
>CALMGO010000542.1 GCA_937863625.1 uncultured bacterium | reverse complement strand
CACCGGCAGTTCGAGCGTCACCCGCACCATCCCCGCGTCTTCCTCCGGGAAAAACTCCGTCCCAACCCGCGACGCAGCGATGAGCGCCAGCGCCGCCGACAGCACCGCCAGAAGAACGACCTTCGCCTTGTTCGCCAGCGCCCAGCCTACGACGTGATAGTACATGTTCTCCGTCGCTGTCAAAAATCTCTCGCCCACCGCGAACAGCTTCTTCGCCACAAACGTCCGCGGAATATATATCTGCCTCTTGAAAAACTTCGAACACATCATCGGCGTAAGCGTAAGCGCCGTAAAAAGCGACGTCGAGAGCGTTATCGTTATCACCGCTCCCAACTGGTTAAACAGTATCCCCACTATCCCGCGAAGGAAAAACAGCGGCACGAATATCACTATCGTCGTGAGCGTCGATGCCGCCACTGCCAGCGCCACTTCCCGCGCCCCGTGGCTGGCCGCCTCGCTCGCGCGCCGCCCGCCTTCCCTCAGCCGCGTCACGTTCTCAAGCACCACCACCGCGTTGTCCACCACCATCCCCGCCGCCATCGCCAGCGCAAAGAGGCTCATGATGTTTATCGTGTACCCGAATAGATACATGAACAAAAGCGCCGACAGCATGCTCACCGGTATCGTCACCGCCACGACAACGCTCGACCATGGGTCGCGAAGGAAAAGAAACGTAATCAGCACCACCAGTATCGCCCCGAGCACCGCGCTGTCGCGAAGGTTGAATATCGACCTTACGATAAAGTCCGCCTGGCTCTGCAGCTGCGTGACCTTGACGTCCCCCGGCAGACTGGGAAGGATATCGCTCCTCAGCTTCGCCTCGACGTCCTGCACCACTTGCACCGTGTTAGTCCCCGAGCGTTTCTGTACGAAAAATATCAGCGCCTTCTCACCGTCGGCCGTTACGAGAAGGTCCTCATCCTTGAACGCGTCCTCCACCTTCGCCACGTCGCCCAGGTAGACGGTATTCCCCCCTATGCGTTTTATAACCGTGCCCGACACTTCTGCCGCCGTCGTGTACTCCCCCGGCACGCGAAGCGTGTATTCGCTTCGCCCCACCTTGAGACTCCCGGCGGGTACCGTCACGTTCTCCGCCGCCAGCACCTGCTCTATCTCCTCCGGCGACGTCCGGTACGCCTCCAGCTTGTCCCGGTCGAGCGTCACGTTTATCTGCCGCTCGAGCCCCCCTATGATGCTAACCGCCCCCACTCCGGGCACGCGCTTGAGCACCTCCGCTATCCTCTTGTCCACGACGTGGTACAGCCCCTCCCAGTGCTCCCTTGCCGAGACTCCGTACACCGCCACCGGGTACATGGATGTGTTAAACTTGAATATGACCGGGTCCGCCGCGTCGTCGGGAAGTTTCGACTTGGCAAATTCTATCTGGTCGCGAATGTCGTTTGCCGCCTCGTCGAGATTCGCGCTCCAGTTGAATTTCGCCGTCACTATCGAGAGGTTCTCTTTCGACACCGAGCGTATCTCGTCGAGGTTGTTTATTATCGCGAGTTCATTCTCGATGTGCCGCGTTACCTTGCTCTCGACGTCCTGCGCCGTGGCGCCAGGATACGAAGTGATTACGCTTATCGCCGGCGGCTCTATCTGCGGGAAAAGGTCTATCGCCAGATAACGAAGGCCCACGAGCGATATAATCGCCAGCGCTACAAACATCATCGCCGTGGTTACCGGCCTCTTGACTCCGAATTCTGGAAGCGTCATCTCGCCGCCTCCGCGGTTTTGCTCTCCGTCACCACCGGCGCCGTATCGTAGAGATTGCCTTCGCCGCTTGTAACTATGACGTCCCCCTCCGAGAGCCCGCCGAGCACCTCGACCGCCTCCCGGCTCCTGAGCCCCGTCTCTACCGCCGTGCGCCTTGCCGCCTGGTCCTTTACGACGTACACGTAGCAGTTGCCTTCTCTGCCCAGAAGCGCATCGCTTGGAAGTAAAAGCGCCTCATCCTTGTGCTTCGTCACGAGCATCACCCGCGCAAACATCCCGGGTTTAAGTACGTGCTCGGCGTTTTCTATTCGCACGTCGGCCTCAGCCGTCCGTGTTCTTGCGTCTATCGTCGGGCTCACTCGGAAGAGCGTCCCGTCAAATGTCCTCCCCTTGACGGCGTCCACCGTCACGACCGCGCGCGTTACCCCCGTCTCGAGATCTCCCAGGTATTCTTCGCTTACCCCCGCGATTACCTTCACGTTGTCGATGCTCACCAGCGCCACCACCGGCTGTCCCGGCGCCACAAGCGCTCCTATGTCGAGCAGCTTTTTCGACACGACCGCGTCAAAAGGCGCATAGAGCGTCGCCTCGCGCATCTGTATGTCGGCCATCTCGAGCGCCGCAAGCGCCTGTGTCTCGTTGGCCTTTGCGACATCCACCGCAGAACCCGTCACCGCATAGCGCGCCTCCGCGTCGTCGCGCGCCGCCTCCGGCGTCGTGCCCTGCTTAAAGAGCGACTCCATGCGCTCGTATTCGCGCCCTGCGTTCGCATGCGTCACTTCGGCGCTCTTGACCCCGGCGCGCGCCACTTCCACGGCGCCTCTGGCCTGGTCCACCAGCGCCTTGAATGTATCCGTGTCAAGTCGGGCCACCGTCTCGCCCGTCTTGACGATGTCCCCCTCGTCGACCACGAGTTCCATGAGCCGTCCGTTCACCTTCGGCGCCAGCGCCACCATCGCGAGCGCCTGGACCTCGCCGGTGATTTCGACCTCCTGGCTTATCGGTCCTGTGCGGACGACCCCCGTCTTGACCGGCTCGATGCGTTCTCCGGCGGTTGCCGCCGCATTCTTCCCCGGACTGCTTATCTTGTACGCCACCACCAGCACCAATGCCAACACCGCTGCCGCCGCCGCAACCTTCAAGGCGCTCTTCAATGCCTTACCCTCCATTCATTCGCCAAATGGGTTATTTTCGATGTTGTCCAGCCTGATCCCCTGATATGCTATTCTTCGGCAAAATCGCCCGCCGACGTGATGTGCTCTTTGACGTGAAATCGCACTCGTGAAAGTCGTCTGCTACTCGAGGGACGTGTCGCTCTGAACCTTGCGGTAGACGCGCTTTTCCTCATCCCACACGATGCGAGGCTGTCCGGGCTCGCCGTATTGCCTCAACTCCTCTATTGTCAAGGAGTTATCGTCACATATCGTCGCCAGAAGCCACGCCGCGTCCCCCACGCTGGCTATATTGTTGCCGTCTGCTATCCCCTGCGAGTCCGCCCTCGCCGCCGGGAGCATCGCGGCAGACTCACCCAGCCGCCGTAGCGACCCTTTCTCCCCTACGACCGCCATCGCATAGGCCGCCGCCACCTGAACCGCCGGAGACTTTGACGCTAGCCCCGCCTCCAGGCGTTTCTTGATCTCGCCGTCATAATGGTCGGCAATCGTCTCGGCCGATGCCACGGTGCGCCATTTCTCCGTGTTGGCCAGTATCGTCTCCACTGCGCTCGATGTCGCCCATGGCCAGTAAAAAACCTTCAGGCTCACCGAGATGCTTGTGCACACGATCGCTGCAGTCACCACCATATACACAAGCGTCTCTACAAACTCCCTCCATCCCTTCTTTCTTATCGCCGCCGCCACAAATGTCATCGCCAGGTACAATAGCGCCAGAAGCACTATGAATATCGCCGTACCCAAAAGCGTAAACGCCATCCCCACAAGTCCCACCGACAACGGCGGCCACAGCACCGGACGGTCGCTGCGCAGAAACGAAAGAGACAAAAGAATCACCATCGCCGCAAAAATAAACCCGCCGGCCAGAAACTTCTTGGGTCCCTTCGGCCTCACCGTCCCGCTGTACGTCTCGCTCGATTTACTCAAACCGTCCTCCTTGTAGTTGCCCCGAAAGTCTACGCCCCATTCCAACCCCCGTCAAGCCAATCCCCCTCCCGCCTCGCCCGCGCCCACTTTTCTCTTGTAGTATCCGCCTCCTGCGGGTAAGTAATTAGTCTTTCAACCATTGTTTGCGTTCGCCCGTTTGTTGGGTAATATTCGGCAGAGTCCGAAGATTCGTTGTTCGGGTATGCGTGATATTCGGACGGAGGGAGGTTCGATTTGTCGGCTAAGAAGGGCCAGAGAGTCCTTTTCATCGGTTCCGGGCCTTATAGGGTCTCCCGCGAGACCAGAGGCAACCTTTTCGCACATTCGTGCCTTGCCGCTATGCGCGACATGGGTATCGACTACGCCGTCCTCGACAATGACGCCTCCGGCCCCCTGTGCGGCGACACTCCGAAAGGCCAATATTACACCGGCCCGTTCGACGCTGATATGGTGAGAAGTGTCGTCAAATCCGTAAAACCTACCCACATCTGGCCTGTCTGCGCCGGAAAAGAGGTCCAGGCCCTTCTGTTGGATCTCTTCCCTGAAAGCCCGCTCCTCGCAGGCGGTTTTCAGGCTTACAAGGCTGCTGTGGATTGGGGGCGCTTTCGTGAACTGGCCTCCTCCCGCGGTATCGATGTGCCCTTCGGCTCCGTAGCCGCCTCCGTCGAAGAGGCCGCCGCCGTCGCCGGAAAAGTCGGCTTCCCGGTCTTTCTCTCTACTTCTCAGTCCAAGGGCGGGCCCGGCGCGCGCATAGTCTACAATTACGAGGAGCTCGCCGCCGAGGCACAGAAAATGCTCTCATGGAGCCTCGCCGGCAACGTGCTCGTCGTCGCCGTCCACGAAAAACACCCTCATTGTGAGGTCCACGTAATAGCAGACTCGCAGGGGAAAGCGGTTGTCCTCGGCATCGTCGACGCGATAGCGCCGCTTGGCGTCCACATCGGCAACTGCGCCACCGTCTTTCCTGCGCAAAGTCTCTCGCCTGCGGCAACCGGCAAACTCCACGACGCGGCACTCGCCCTCGCCGAAGGCTGCGGCCTCGCCGGCTACGGTGTTTTTCATTTCGGCGTCAATGCCGATGCCCCCTATGCCGTCGGCATGCGAGTCGGCTTTGCCTCGACGTCCTACAACGTCGCGCTCGGCCTGCGTCTTGACATCGCCCGGCTCGCAACCGAGGTGGCCTTCGGCAAGAAATGCGCCGACGTCCTCCCCGCGGTTCCCTCACCCGGCTCGCTCGCCGTCAGCGTACCGCATTTCGACAACGAGTCCTTCCCCGGTGCAGGCAATGTCCTCGGCCCCTATAAGATTTCAACCGGCATGGGCGCCGGCTGCGCTCCGCACTTCGCCGGAGCCTTTCTCGCCGCGGAGCGGTCCGCCCGGTCAAGCCTGACGCCCATTATTGAGGACGCCTCCGCAAGAGCCCGCCAACGCGATGTCCTTCCCGCCCTCGCAGCCCCGCGGGTGGATTTCCTGACCGACCTCGTCGCGGCCATCGCGCGCGGTCACTCCTTTGAAGAGATATGCGCCGCCTCCGGCGTCAGCCGCATATACATCGAGGAGCTTGCACGGCTCCTTCGCCTCTACCAGGACGTCAAACGTAGCGCCTCTGGCGCGGCTACCGCCGCGACCGACGCCGGGTTCACCCCCTCGGAGATAGCGCTTGCCGCCGGCAAGCCGCCGGCCGTGCCGCGCGCCGCCGCGCATAAGCCCTCCCCAGCCTCACCCGAAGGTGCGTTTGTCATCGTCGCCCCGCCTGCCCGCGCCGTCGGCTGTGTCGACGAATCCGACGTCATCCTTCGCGGCTTGGCAAGAGCCTTCACCGCCAAAGGCCGCCCGCTCATTATCGTCGGCTGGCGAAGCCGCCAGGCAATCGACATCTATCTCTCCGCCGAAAAGGTCTACTGCGGCGATGCGGACGAAACGCTTCGCATGGTGCTTTCCTCGACCCCCGTTTCAGCTGTATACGTCGACCCCAGAAACCCCTCTTGGGACGCTCTTTCCCGCGAGGTAACATCTCGCGCCATTCCTCTCGTATCCGCGGAACCTGACCTTGTCGCCGCGCTGGCCGACCGCAAGACGCTCTCCGGCGTCCTTCCGCGCGCGGGGCTGATGCTCAAAGAGGGGCAGGAGGTCTCCGGACTTGAGCAGGCGCGCCGTGCCGCGGCGGAGTTCGGCTATCCCGTGCTCGTGCGCCCGAAGGGAACGGCCCACACTTTCGTTGTCGCCTATGACGAATCGCAGCTTGCTGATTCCTTCGCCGACGACTCCACGATGGTCGTCGAGCGCTTCCTCGAAGACCTCGTCGAGACGGCCGTCGTCGTACTTGCCGACGGCGTCTCCGCGCACACCGTCGCCGTTATCGAAGTCCTCGAGGAGCCCGGTATTTCAAGTATCGACCGCGCCGGCGTCCTGCCGCCGTTCAGCATCACCGAAAAGGCCTCGCGTCTTCTCTCGTCGCGCGCCGAGACCCTCGTTACGGCCCTTGGCGCCAAAGGCATAGTCACGCTTCGTCTCGGCCTGCGGTACGACGTTCCCTATTACCTCTCAGCCACCGTAGGTGCCGCACGCGAAGTCCCCTTCGCCGCCGCGGCTCTCGGTTTCGACATCGTCTCGGCCGCGGCTTCCATATTCTCCGGCGCATCCCTCAATGAGGCCTTGCCCGCCGCGCTTGCACCCGCGTCGTCGATCTACATCCGCCAGCCGGTCTTCTCTTTCGGCCGCTTCCCCGGCGCTGACACCGTCCTCGGCACCCTCCCCAGAAGCACCGGCGACGTCGTCGGCATCGGCCCTAATTTCGCCCTCGCATACGCCGCCGCCAGAAGCAGCACCGGCCGTTCGCTCCCTTCCGGCGGGACCGTTTTCATTTCGCTAAGGGATCGTGACAAGAGAACCGGCATGCTCATCGGCAGGCAGCTCGCCGACCTCGGCTTCAAGATCGTCGCCACCGAAGGCACCGCCCGTGCGCTTGCGTCGGCTGGAGTGGCCGCTCGTGTCGTCTACCGTGTCAGCGAGGGTCGCCCGAACGTCGTGGACCTTCTCAAGAACCGCGAGATTACGATGGTGATCTATACCCCCTCGGGCCGCGCGCCCCGCGAAGATGAGGTGCAGATACGCACCGTCGCATGGAGCCTTGGAACGCCCGTTATCACCGCCGCAGGCGAGGCTCTTGCCGCCGTCGGCGCCATCGAGGCCTTGAAAGTCCGCTGATTACCTCGCGCCGCGCTTGGCCCATTTCCCAAGCGCCTTGAGCGCTCGGGCAAAATCCTCACACAGCGGAGCCTCTATCCGCACGGCTTCGCCCGTAATCGGATGCGCAAATTCTATTTCACGCGCGTGAAGCGTCAGCCGCGAAATGAGCGGCTTTTCCGTGCCGCTTATCTTGTAGCCGCGCTTTATCGCACTGAGCATCAGCGCCTCGCCCCCTCCGTACATCTCATCTACCGCCAGAGGCATCCCCGCATACGCCATGTGAACCCTTATCTGGTGCGTCCGGCCCGTCTCCGGCCGCGCCTCGACGAGTGCGTACCCGCGAAATCTCTCCACCACCTGCCACCTCGTGACGCTTCTCTTGCCGCCGTCGACGACCGCCATCAGTGGTGTTCTGCGACCCGAAGGCCCCAGTGGCGCATCTATCACTCCTTCGTCTGTCGCCGCTTCGCCCTTCACAATCGCCAGGTACTTCTTCGACACGTCCCTCGCCGCAA
>CALMGO010000541.1 GCA_937863625.1 uncultured bacterium | reverse complement strand
GAGTACGTAAACCAGAACCGGGCGAGCCACATCGTGTCAATCGAGGACCCTATCGAGTTTATCTACACGGACAAGAAATCGACGGTCAACCAACGCCAACTGGGAGTTGATACGCTCTCGTTTGACGAGGCATTGAGGCGCGTTCTGCGGCAGGACCCCGACGTCATCCTCATGGGGGAAATGCGCGACGCCAAGAGCATGCAGACGGCCATGCACGCTGCAGAGACGGGACACCTGGTTTTTTCCACAATTCACACGCAGGATACCAAACAGACGCTCGACCGCGTGATGGACGTCTTCCCGGCGGACATGATACGCCAGATAAGGCAGCTCTTCTCTCAGACTCTCGCGGGGATCATCGCGCAGAAGCTGGTGCGTAAGAAGGACGATTCGGGGATGGTAGTGGCGGTCGAGGTGCTCATTAACAGCCCGCATATGAGCCAGTTGCTCGCGGAAGGCAAAATCGGCGACATACAGGACGCGCTGCAGAAGGGCACGGACTACTACCAGATGCAGTCATTCAATCAAGACATTGCGCGACTCGTGGCGGAGGGAGTCATCACTCCGGAGGAAGGCCTGTCGCACTCGCCGAGCCCGGGAGACCTCAAACTTCTGCTCAGAGGTATCGGGTCGGGGTCGACGAAGATCCGCCAGATGGGCAAAGAACATCCTGAAGGCCCTGCCAGAAGGGGCGCGGGCGGTCTGCAGCGGGATGGAGTCCCCTCCAATGGAGACGGTACGGCAGGAGGGACGTCGAAGGCATCGAGCGAAGATGCTTCGGCCAAGCGTGGAGCCGGAAAAATAGGCAATACCAAGGGTTACGAGTTTTAGCGCAAAGGCGCGAGAAGGCCTCAAGGACGAATAAAACTGCATGACGAGGCTCCCCGCGCCGATATTTATGTTGAATCGGCGTGTTTTGGGGGGGGAAGTTCTTCCAGTCGTTGCAATGGCTTGCAACGTATATACTTATAACTACCGCGGACGCCGTTTCCGGGCAAGAGTGCGCGGCCCGGAGGACGCGTTTGCCTGGGTCTAACTATCGCCTGGCGGTCGGACTGAGATGACGGTGGCGAAGATTAACGGCAAAACACGCATATCATCAGAAGGCGTAACGCCTTTGGAACAGACATTCCGGGCGCTTGTCACAAGCGCTCGCCCAAACTCCTCCGCGGCAATCGCATTTGGAGTGCTCAACGGTTCAGAGGAGGCGCGGCGCATGGCGGTGAGCGCGGCGCTTGACCGGCAACAGCGCGAGGGACTCGACGCGATCGTGCGCGTCTTTCACGAGATAGCCGAGGACCTCCAGGCTGAGGCGGTCGAGAGGGGCGAGATGTTTCTGCCGATCCTGCGGACGATAATCCGCGACAAGGACCGCCGTATCCGAATGAACGCATGTGATTTTCTCATCAGGATGAACGACCCCAGAGTGGCGTATCTTCTGGCGGATTTGCTTCAGGACCCGGCCGAGGAGATAAGGAAGGCGGCACAGGAGGGGCTGCTGGCGCTGGCCCACAACCACCACAGGTTTGCGGCGGACGTGGAAAAGGGTCGGGCAAAGGTGGCGCGCCAGACGCTGGAGACGAGGCGGTATTCACTGTTGGACGCGCTGCTGACGGCGCTACGGTTTTACAAGTCGCATGAAAGGCCTGAAGTAATCGCGGCTTTGCTGGCGCTGGACCCGCGGGGCGATGAGGTCCTCATGGATATCCTGGCGAATCCGATGGACCGCCGCCGCAAGATCATCCTCGATATTCTCGAGACGGCCACGTATGCACGCGCAATCGCATTTCTGCTGTCGATGCTTAAGAGCATGCGTACGGCGTCGCTGGCACTGGAAATAATCGAGACGCGGCTTGACACGGACTTTTTGAAGGGCCTTTTGTCAAAAGACACGCTTTTTTCCAATGCGCGGGTGGCATCTGCACTGGCGCAGGTGCACTTTGTCCCGTGGCTGGGGCCCGGGGTGGACAAGGTGAGCCGCCTGAGCGACCGGCTGGCGGTGCGGGCCGTGAGGTTTCTGCTCCTGACGGGGATGAAGGCCGCAGAAAAAACGGCGGCGCTCGAACGGCTGGCAAAGTCGAAAAACGTTGCGCTTACAAGCGCCGCCCGGTTTGTCCTGTCTGCGCAGGCCAAGCACATTCACCAGGACAAAATAGAGACGGGCCTGGCCAAGATCGAGGGGCACTGCCCGGCGCTGCCCCAGGACGAGGACGAACCGGAACCGGACAAACTCATCATTCATAAGGCCCCTGCCAAACCGCGTACGAGCGTGTTCTTGTCAGAGGAGGCCCTCTTCCGCAACTTCGTCAACTCGTTTGACTCCCTGAGCAAATCGGAAAAAGATCTGACGATCTCGGAGTTTCGCGCGAACGGGATATTCCTTCGAGAACTCAGAAAATGCCTGGGCGACCCGGATCCCGACGGCGTGCTGCGAACGGCAAAGGTGGTTGAGTACACGGGCTGTCAGGGCGAACTTACGACGGAACTGGTGCTTTTGACCAAACACCCGGACAGCCGAATCCGGTCGGCGGCGGTCAGACAACTGGGCAAATCCGGGGCATATGACGCGCTCAAGGCGCTCTTTGAGACGCTGACGGACCGCGACCGACGGGTGCTGGCCAACGCGGTTGAGGCGCTGGAGGCGACGGGCAACAGGCAGATACTGCGGCTTTTGGACCCGTTGATGAAACATCCCGACAACCGAATCCGCGCCAATGCAGCCAAGGCTGCGTGGACTATCGGAGCTGAAGCGGGCAGGCAGTGCCTTATCGACATGCTCAAGAATCCCAAGGTCGCCATGCGGCTCTCGGCGCTGTGGGGGCTCAGACAGATAGGGGCAAAGGACCAGATAGGGGCGATCAGGGAGATTGCAAAGAAGGACGGAGACGAGCAGGTTCGCAAGTCTGCAGAGCTCACCGTCGCGGAACTGGAGAACGTCCTATGATCGTGCTGGCGCAGCACACTCCGCAAGATATCTCTCGAGGGTACGACAACTACCTCGGGACGCGAAACCCCGAGTACATGTGGCTGCTCTTCGGGGCGCTTCTGGCCTCATTGCTTGCTATTCTGGCGTGGCAGTTCGTCCGGCTGGCGAATTTGAGGCGCGGCCCAAGGATGCTTTTTCACGATCTCGCGTCGATGCACAACATACCGCACAGGATGCAGAGGCGTCTGCTGCGGATTGCGAAGACGCACAAGGTCAGCGATCCGGCGTGGTTATTCGTTTGTCCGGACATCGTGAACAAGATAGAATCAAGAGAAGTCTCGCAGGCCAAAAGCCCCAGGGAATGCGAGAGGCTCACGACATTTTTCTCTCAGTACAAGGCGGC
>CALMGO010000540.1 GCA_937863625.1 uncultured bacterium | reverse complement strand
CGGCACTTGAGACAACTTACATGGGCCTCGCGTTGGGCAGCCCGATAATCGTGGGCAGTTCGACGCTGACGATTGAACCGGAAAGGGTGCGCGAACTGGAGGCCGCCGGCGCGGGCGCGGTCGTGCTAAAGTCCATGTTCGAGGAGCAGGTGCGCGCCGACGTCTCGGACGCTTACGATTCGCTTGACGCGAGTACGCACCCTGAGGCCAGAGGCTACGTGAGGGCCGACCTGCCGATGCAGCTCGGACCCGAGCAGTACCTCGAGCGCATCGAAAAGATAAAAGAAGCCGTCAGCATACCCGTCATCGCGAGTATCAACTGCGTGACCCCGACTCAGTGGACGAGTTTCGCCGGGAAGATTGAGCGCGCCGGCGCAGACGCACTTGAACTTAATGTCTACGACATCCCCGACGACCCCGATACCTCGGCGGCCGTCATCGAAAAGCGCCACATCGACCTCCTCGATGCCGTAAAGAAGGTTCTTTCCATTCCGGTCGCCGTGAAGATCGGCCCCCAGTATTCGTCGCTTATCGACTTCGCGCGCAAACTCTCACGCCACGGCGCCAACGCCATAGTGATGTTTAACCGCTTTTTCCAGCCGGATATCGACATCGAGACTGTCACGCTTAAGTCGAGTATCGGCCTCTCGCGCCCGGAGGAGATACTCCTGCCGCTTCGCTGGACGGCGATCGTCCGCGAACATGTCTCCTGTGACCTGTCGCTCTCAACCGGCGTTCATGACGCAGAGGCCGCGGTAAAGGCCATCCTCGCAGGAGCCAATACCGTTCAGGTCTGCTCGGCCGTATACAGAGAGGGGCCCGGCGTCGTCGGCAAAATCATCGACGGCATGCACGACTGGATGAAGCGTAAGGGCTATAAGAGCCTCGATGATTTCCGAGGACTCATGCGCGAGAAGGACCTCACGGACCACAGAGGATTTGAGCGCGCTCAATACGTAAAGGTCTTTGTCGGGCTGGAATAGACCTGGTGCGCGCGCCCTGACACATTCACCATTTCACGGGAAGGACACGCCGGATGAAGATAGTCATACTCGACGGATACGCCGCCAATCCCGGTGACTTGAGCTGGGACGACCTTGAGGCGCTTGGAGACTTGACCGTCTACGAACGTACGCCGAAGGAAAAGACTGTCGAACGTGCAAGCGGCGCGGCCATAGCGCTTACCAATAAGACCGTTATCGACCGCGCCGTCATGGCCGCCCTGCCGGACTTGAAATACATAGGCGTCCTCGCAACCGGTTACAACGTCGTTGATATAGACGCCGCGCGCGAGAGGGGCATCATCGTTGCCAACGTCCCCGCTTACAGCACTGCGTCTGTAGCGCAGTTGGTGTTTGCGCTGATTCTCGAGATGACCAACC
>CALMGO010000539.1 GCA_937863625.1 uncultured bacterium | reverse complement strand
CGAAATAAGCGCCATCCGAAGAAGCGGCAGCATTATCTCGTGCCGGCCTATTATCTGGTAACCCCTGCCCGTCGGCCTCTTTACCACGTTCGTCCTCGGCCTGTACATGTCAAGCATGTCAAAATTCGCGGTCACCATTTCGTCAAGGTCGGCGCCGAGGTTTCTCGCCACCGACACCGCTTTCAGGAAAACCTCCGGCAGCAGCACCGCGCTGCCGACGTTTAGCCACGCGCCTTCCTCCAGTCCGTGCACCACGCGGCACACCGCCCGAAAATCCTCCATCGATGCCGCGCCGATGTCCGCCCCGTCGGCCTCCGGATGCATGTGCACCACGTCGGAGCCTATCGCCACGTGCACAGTCACCGGTATCTCCAGTTTCGTCGCAGTCGCACAGATGCTGTGTCTGGCAAAGGGAAGCTCGTCCTTGACTATGAGGCTCCCGAGAACCTCCCCGAGCCCGCGCCCGCTTTCATGCGCTATCCGCGCCGCACGCGCCAGCGCCCCCGCCGTCTCGCGCGCCATCCCGAACTGCCCCGCCGGCAGAGTCTTCGCCACGTCTTCGCTCGTCTCGCCTATCAGCGCTATCTCGTAGTCGTGCACCGCCCCCGCACCGTTAAGCGCCACCGACGTCACTATCCCCCTCATCATGAGGTCGATAACGACAGGCGAGAGCCCGCATTTTATTACGTGCGCCCCCATTGCGAGAGCCACCGGCCCGCCCGCGTCCACTATCTTCCGCAGATGGCCGACCAGTTCGCCGAAGTCCCTCCCCGCAAGCATACGCGGCAGGCTCGCCAGAAACTCCTCCATCGTCGCGCCCGGCTCGGGCAGCGTCGCGAAATCGCCGATATGGACGAGGTTTTCCCTCTCGTGTATCGAAAACCGCCTCAGCCCCGACAGATCCCATTCTTCGCTCATTGCGCCTCCCCTTGCCCTGCCGTCATGCTGCGCTTTCCCGGCACGCTTTTCCACCTGCGGTGAAGCCAGAGGTACTGCTCCGGGTACTCCCGCACCCACGCCTCCAGTTGCGATGTGAAATCCGACGTTATCCTGAGCGTCTCAGCCGTCACGTCGCTCGTGTCCGCGTCTGGATATATTGGCCTGCCGACTATTATCCGGTAGCGCGGCTTTCGTCCCAGCCTTACACAGCAGCCCGGCAGTATCGGCGCTCCCGTCTTCATGCTCAAGAGCGCCGGCGTGCGCCACGTGCTCGCAAGCCTTCCGAAAAACGGCACAAACGCGCCCTTGCGCCCGGCATCCTGGTCGACCAGTATCGACACAAATCCTCCGTCCGACACCGTCTTCTCCACGAGCGCACCCGAACCGCGCTTGAGAACTATCCGCTGCAGCCCGCTCTCGCGAACGCCCAGGATGTATCTGTCCAAGAGCGGGTTGTCAAGCGGCCTCGCCAGCGCCTGCGACTCCAGGCCGATGTACGGCATCACGTGGCCGAGAAGCTCCCAGTTGCCCAGGTGTCCGGTGACGAGAATGCCGCCTTTGCCCTCCACGCATACGCCAAGCGCCCTCTCGGCGCCTTCTATCTCGACAAGGTTCCGCCACGTCCCCGGCCCTACAATCCGCCTGAGATAGAGCACCTCAGCCACCGTGCGAAAGAGGTTGCAGTACACCTCTTCGAGAAGAGCCTCTATCTCCCCTGCGCTCTTCCGGGGATAAGCCGCGGCGAGATTCTCCCGCCCCGTCCGGCTCCTGCCGGCAAGCACCCTGTACGCGATTCTGCCAGTCCACTGCGCCGTCGACAGCGCCGCATCGAGCGGCAGTTGAAGAAGCTCGCAGGCCGCCAGCCTCACCGCCGCGTATTCCAGTCGATGCCTGACTGAGACGCCCGTCACGCGCCGTTGCTCCCCAGCACCCCCGCCGCCAGAAAGTCAAGCGCCGCTTCCACCGCCTCACGCCCGCGCACGAGTTCGAACTCGACCCTCAGTTCGCCCAGCGGAACCCGCGATCCCTCGCGCCATCCGGTCTTCACCCGGTCCTTCTGTGTCGTTATGACCAGATCGCTCCGCCTCGACGCCGCCTCGTCAAATATGCCGTCGATTTCCTCTTCGGTGTAAACGTGATGGTCGGGAAATGATTTGATGCCTGTTATCTCTACGCCCAGGTTTGACAGCATGATCATCAGAGAATGAGGATTGCCGACGCCGCAGAAGACGTACGCCTTCCTGCCCTTGAGCGTCTCGACCTCTTCGCGCGCGTCCCCCGCCTTGAAAAGTCCCACCGGCTTGTGAATCGCCTCGGCGAGCTTGATATTCTCGTCTATCTGCCATATCCGCTGGCGTATCTTCACGAGTTCGTCGCGGCTGACGAGATTGCTCCTCGTGATTATTATCCCCGTCGCCCGGTCAATTGCGCTCAACGGCTCCCGAAGGAGCCCCCTTGGCAGCATGTACCCGTAGCCGAACGGGTTAAGCGCGTCCACCAGCACAAAGTCCAGCGTCCTGTGAAGCCGCCTGTGCTGAAACCCGTCGTCCAGAATCACCACGTTGCAGTGGTGCTCTTTCACGAGGGCTTTGCCCGCCTGCGCCCTGTCGGCGTTCCAGACGTGAGGGACGTCCGCGAGGCGCTCCTCGATGAGCTGTGCTTCGTCGTTGGGGCCCGTTTCCCCCGACGCGTCGGGATTGTAGCCGCGGCTTGCAATGCCGGCCTTGAGCCCCTTGGCGCAAAGATACTCCGCGCACCATATCACCGCGGGAGTCTTGCCCGTCCCGCCCGCCGTCAGATTGCCGAAACTCACCACCGGCACCGGCAGCCTCAGCGTAGGCAGTATCTCCCACCGGTAAAAATAGTCCCGCAGCCGCGTCACAGCTTCAAACGGAAGCGTCCCGGCCAGAAGCGCACCCTGCGCCAGCGCGCCAAGCGGTCCGGGCTTCTCCTCGGCCACAGTCCTTCGCCACCAAGACTCCAGTCTCTGACGCGCCGCCATGCCCCCTCCCGCAATTGTTATTTCATAGTCGCTATTATCGCATCCGCCATTTCTCTGGTGCCCACCGCACTCGGGTCGTCCCGGTACGGCTTGAGGTCGTAGGTCACGTCCTTGCCCTCGCGGATT
>CALMGO010000538.1 GCA_937863625.1 uncultured bacterium | reverse complement strand
CCCCCTCTTTCGGCTCCATCTGGTCCCAGTACCACCGGCAGTAACTCACCGTCGTATGCGGCAGCCCCTTGTTTTCGAGGCTCGCGGGTTTCTCGCCATACTCCTCCGGCCCGACCTCGGTCCACGTAAATCCTTCAAAGAGAGGGTCGCCGTTGAAGTGTTGGAATGTCTGAAAACCGATGTGTGGATTGTAGAGGACTTCGTCGCTACGCTTCGGCCTGAATATCTTAGGCTCCATCGCCCACATGACCGACAAAAGCACCACCGCCGCCATCGCTGCAATTATCATCCCGCCTCCTTTTTTCGCCGGTTACTCCCCCGCGCGTTACAAACGTACTGTCCGATTGTAAAGACGTGCCCCTCGCCCGCGCAACCCCATCCCCGCCGTGCGGGCATTTTAATTCCATCTCGACGTGCCACCGCCCGAGCAACGTTATTTTTGTTGAAAAACGCCTCCTCTTTGCGACCATAGTCTTTTCGCGGCGTCGCACCCGTGCGCCCGCGCGGCTTCTTTCACGCTGACATGCAGTGTTCTTTTCAACGGAGGCTTCCTAATGGCTGAAACCGTCGTCACTAAAAAGGATATCGTAGACGGCCTCAAGCGTGTCGGGCTCAAAACCGGCGCCAACGTCATCGTCCACTCCTCGCTTAGCGCCTTTGGCCGCGTCGACGGCGGGGCCGACAGCGTGGTAGACGCCCTAATCGAAACCGTCGGCGACTCCGGAACCATCGTCATGCCGTGCTTCACCTACGACTGGCAGCCCGGACAGAAATTTGACTGGTCAAAGGCACAGTCCACCTGGACCGGCAAGATCCCCACTACCTTCGGACAGCGCCCCGGCACAAAGCGCGGAAAGCATCCCCTCTACGACGTCTCCGTCCGCGGCCCTCTGGCCGACTGGGTCATAAAAGTCAACGACTACATCCCCATGGGCTGGGGTGAAAACAAACTCTACTACCAGTGGAAAGACAAGAACGGCTCCGTACTTCTCCTTGGCGTCGACCACAATGCCAACTCCACCATACACATCTGCCAGGAGCTCGCCGACGTCCCCTAT
This sequence comes from uncultured bacterium, assembly GCA_937863625.1. Taxonomy (GTDB): domain Bacteria; phylum Planctomycetota; class DG-23; order SLPQ01; family SLPQ01; genus CALMGO01. The sequence continues at coordinate 4,299 of CALMGO010000538.1, read as the reverse complement.
ATTGCCAACAAGAAACCCATGTCGCAGATGACTCTTGCCGAGTTGATGGCGCTCCCCCGCGAAAAGCAGGAGGAAATCATCGAACTCCACATGTCCACGATGGAGACCGAGAAAGATTTCAACCTTATCGAGCCGATCCTCGAAGCGCAAAAGGCCATATGGAAGACTACCATCGGCAAGGCCGCTATCCGCTATATGTACTCCAAAGACGTCATCGAGTACGGCGCCGCCGCGCTCAAGGAGAACCCGCGGCTCCTCATCGTGTAAGCAGACTATCCCCCGGACAACACCTGCCCCCGGTTCACTCAACCGGGGGCTTTTTTATTTCCCAGGAACCATCCGACCCCGCACGGGTCTCTTGTTTCGTAGGGCGCGCCTCGCCGTACGCTGATTCCCATGTAGGGTGGGGCTTGCCCCACGCTGGCTTTCAATGACTTCGCGTCCATCCCGAAAGGAGAATTAAATGTCGCTCACAAGCGCCTCTCTTGCCCTGATGATTGTATTCGCCGCGTCCACCGCCTTCGCCTCGGATACCCCCGCACCCGCGCCCACGCCTGCCTCCACGATGCCGCCGTCATACACTCCCATGGATTTCTCGAGTCTCCTCGGCATGCCCGGGTTTTCCGATACGCTACTTCAAAATCATTTCAAGCTCTACCAGGGCTACGTCAAAAATACTAACCTCGTCGCCTCCAAACTCGCCGTCACCGACCCAACGTCCCCCGAATACGCCGAACTCAAGCGCCGCTTCGGCTGGGAGTTTGACGGCATGCGTCTCCACGAATTGTATTTTGGAAATCTCGGCGGCAAAGCTCCCCTTTCCCCCGATGCCCCTCTTTATACCGCCATCGTCGCCCAGTTCGGCTCCTTTGACGCATGGCAGGCCGACTTCACCGCCACCGCCTCGATGCGAGGCATCGGCTGGGTCGTCCTCTATCAGGACACGTCCTCAGGAGGGCTCTTCAATTGTTGGATTAACGAGCACGACACCGGTCACCTCGCCGGCTGCACGCCGCTTCTCGTGGCAGATGTGTTCGAACACGCGTTTCTCACCGACTACGGCCTCGACAAAAAGTCCTATATCGCCGCCTTCTGGAAAAACGTCAACTGGGACGCCGTCACCTTGCGCTACAAAGCCGGGAACATGTAATTCCGCTTGTTGAAAGCGAGCAGAGCGAAGTCCGCTTACCGGCTGATAGGAGCTCGGCCCGCCGCGTCCTTCAAGAACCGCCTGCGTTCATCATGCTAAACACGTGGTCTGCACCCTGAACTTTCGTATGTCCTCGATCGGTAATTTTGATAATTCTCCCGCGTCGGTGACAATCCTCTTGAAATATGTGCCACCTTGCTGTATAAGCCGCCCGTCGGTTGCAGTAACCCCGCTGCAGCTAGCTCCACTGATGTTGCAACTCTCGCCGACAACGACTATTGGCCTTGAGGCAATCCCACGCCGGGCCCCCAATCAGTTTCTCCCGGCAAGGTATCGTCTGATTGCCTCGAACGACGTTTCACGGTTAACGGGTATGAAGGGAGGTAATGCAAAGCCGGCACATCCCCCGGTCCAATGATTCGAGCACGGCATGATCATTATGCCGCGTCTGGCAAATTCCAGTATCGAACCCAAATGAGGAGGCAGTAAGATGACTGTTCGCAAAACATTGTTGGCTATCACATTACTCGCACTATTTACGCCTATTGCTTCATCCACCGTTTATGACGTCGGCCCCGGTATGACTTATATAAATGTCGGAGACGTCCCCTGGGAAAGCATCGCTCCCGGTGATACGGTCAACATCTACTACCGTTCCACCCCCTACTATGAAAAGTTCTGCATAGCCGTCGCCGGCACGGCCGCCAATCCCGTCACTGTCCGCGGCGTCCCGGGACCCAACGGCGAACTCCCCATCCTCGACGGCAACGGCGCGACGACTCGTCTGGCTCTTGATTACTACAACGACCAGCGTTGCGTCATCAAGGTCGGCGGCGGAGCAGTCCCCCCCGACATCTATACAACTTTCATAACCTTCGAAAACCTTGAAATACGGAGCGCCCGCCCGCCTTACCAGTACTACGACGACGCCGGGACGCTCTCCAGCTATGTTGACTCCGCAGGCTCCTTCTATGTCTGCTACGGCTCCGATATCACCGTGCGCAACTGCATCCTTCATGACCACGGCAACGGCTTCTTCGTCGCCTCAGGCAACACTGTGGTTTCGCGCAATATCCTTGTCGAAGGCTGCTATATATACGACAACGGCAACGACGGCTCCATCTACGAGCACAACTCCTACTGCGCCTGCATCGGCATCACATATCAGTACAACCACTATGGCCCGCTCCGCGCCGGTTGCGCTGGCAACGCCCTCAAGGATCGTTCGGCAGACATGGTCGTTCGCTACAACTGGATCGAAAGCGGCAACCGTCAGCTCGACCTCGTAAACGGCGAAGACAGTAAGGTTATCACGTCAGACCCCCTCTACAATATGTCCTGGGTCTACGGTAATATCCTCATCGAGGATATGATGGGCAACCGCCAGATGGTGCACTTCGGCAATGACGGCGGATCCCCGAAAACGGCCCGAAAAGGCCCCCTCTACTTCTACAACAACACCTGCGTCTCGACCCGCACCGACGCCAATACTCTCTTCCGCAGCGACGTCACAGGGTGCATCCTCGACTTCCGTAACTCGATCTTCGAGACCAGCACCACCGCGGTTGTCGAACTCTCCTCCGACGATTCCAAAGCCACGATCAACATGACTCACTGCTGGCTCAATACCGGCTGGGTCAAAGGCGGAGCCATTCTTAACGACGACGGCACCTCCATCACCGGCGACGTTCCCGGCTTTGTCGATGCTGCCAACCAGAACTTCCGCCTCCGCTTCGACTCTCCCTGCGTCGATGCCGGCGGACCGCTCAACTCCGGAGCCTCCATGTATCCGGTCACCATGCAGTATGTCGAGCACTGCGACGCCGAGGCGCGTCCAGTTGACGAAACGATTGACATAGGCGCCTACGAGTACTAATCGGCGCTCGATTCCAACGCCCGCATCACCGCGATGCGGCGCACACGGCCGCCGGGGTTAGCCCCGGCGGCCTCTTCCTTTTCCGCCTCCCGTCCACTGCGTACCCTTCCTGCGTTGACGCCGCGGCCCGCTGCGCCTATAATTGCGCCTCGTCAGCCTCCCGATATTGGACGAACGCAATGATAATCGCCATCGACGGCCCCGTAGCCAGCGGCAAATCCACCGCCGCCCGAAACCTCGCCAGCTCCCTTGGTTTTTCCTACCTCGACACCGGCGCTATCTACCGCGCTCTTACCCTCATGGCCCGCCGCCTCGCGCTCGATGTCACTGATTCTGCCACCGTCCGCGCCATGCTCGCACGTGCCGAGGTTCGCCTCGACGGCGACCATGTCTTTCTGAATGGCGAAGACGTCTCCGACGAAATCCGCCTCCCCGAGATATCCAACTCCGTGCGCCCGCTCGCCGAGAACGCCGATGTCCGCACATTCGTCAAGGACCTCGAACACGCTCTCGCGTCCGGCAAAAACGTTGTCGTCGAAGGCCGCGATATGGGCACTGTCGTCTTCCCCGATGCCGATACCAAGATTTTCCTCACGGCTTCGCCTGAGGATCGCGCCCGCCGCCGCTGGGAGGAGCTCGAAAGGCGAGGCACTCCGCAGGATTACGAGGATGTCCTCGCCGACCTCATCCGGCGCGACGAGGCAGACACTACTCGCCATATCGCCCCTCTCAGACAGGCCGCCGACGCCCTGCGCGTCGATACGACCGGCCTTTCCGCCGATGAGTCCGCGGCGCTCCTGCTCGCGACCGTTCGTGACAAACTCGAGGGGCTCTGACCGTGCTCTTCGCTATTGCTCATTCCTGTTTCAGACTCATCTTTCCGATCATCTTCTTTGCGAAATCAATTTCCGGATCGCTTCCGTCTGCATAGGCGCCGATGTTGATCAAGTCCTCGGCTTCACGAAAAACCGAAAGCGTTCTGACCATGGTTCTTGCCCAGCGCAGGTGGTCCTGGGTGACGATCTCCGTCATCACTCGGCTGATGCTCGCCATGACGTCGATGGCTGGGAAGTGCCCCTTGTGGGCAAGGGCTCTCGACAGCACGATGTGGCCGTCCGCCACAGAGCGCGTGCAGTCGGCGATCGGTTCGTTCATGTCGTCTCCTTCCACAAGGACCGTGTATATTCCGGTGATGCTTCCGCCTCCCTCCAGGGTCCCGGCTCTTTCCAGGAGCTTCGGGATTTCCGAGAACACGCTCGGGGTGTAGCCTTTT
>CALMGO010000537.1 GCA_937863625.1 uncultured bacterium | reverse complement strand
CCGAGAGGGTCGCGATATACGCGTACTGGGGGATTACGGCTGTCATCGTGCTGGGCACGCTTTGCATATGGTACTACGCGGTGACGATTATGCTGGATCCGTATGCGCCGGCGAGGTGAGCGCGGGAAGGGAAATCAGGGGTTGACGGGAGGGGGCGGAGGCGGGTAGACTCACAGAAGTCATCACAGACAGGGGCACAAGGGGGATTGGCGGTGACGATTTCGCGGAGGGGATGTCGGCGACTTTTGTGACGGGAGGCGGAAATGGGCGAGACGGTCAAGGTGCTCTATCTTCATCACTCGACGGGCTGGAACGTTTGGAAGGGCGGCGTGCCGGAGGGGATCGCGCAGTACAACAAAGAGCACGGGACACAGTACCAGATAACCGAGCAGGCGTTTCCGAAGGAGAAGCCTTACGGGTGGGCGAACTATCCGTATGACTACTGGAATATCTGGGTGAAGAACGCGGGCGCCGCGCCGTACAAAGAGGAGCCGACGCTTGAGATGCTGACGAAGGATTGGGATACAATCGTATTCAAGCACTGCTACCCGGTAAGCAACGTTAAGGAAGACACGGGCAAGCCGGACGCGGCGTCGGACAGGAAATCTCTTGAGAACTACAAACTGCAGTACAACGCGCTCAAGGAAAAGATGCGGTCATTTCCGAAGACGAAATTTGTCGTGTGGACGGGGGCGCTACTGGCGGAGGACGACAGCAAGCCGGAACCGGCGGCGCGGGCAAAGGCGTTTCGCGACTGGGTGCGCACGGAGTGGGACGAGAAGGGCGACAATATATTTGTGTGGGACTTTGGGACGATCGAGGGTGACGGCGGTCTCTACCTTAGAAAAGAGTACCAGGCGGAGCCGGGGGATTCGCATCCGGGGGAGGAATTTTGCAGGAAGGCGGCGGGGCTTTTCGTGAAGAGGCTCACGGCTGTGGTTGAAGGCAGAGGCGACGAGGGGAGTTTGACGGGGAAGTAGGGAAAACAGAGACAGAAGCGAAAAGCCTGTCCTCACGCAAAGTTTACCCGCCCGTGGCGGGTCGCAGAGGACGCAGAGAAAGGCGAGATCTTCTCTCACCACCAAGAACACGAAGGACACGAAGAAGAGCAAGTCAGGAGCGGGGGCATGCAGAGGCGCAGAGATTATCCGTTGCATGTCAAGGTCCAGTTGGGGTCAAAAGGCCTTTTTGTTTTGAGCACGCCGTATACGAGTTGGACGAGTTTTCTCATTACAGCGCAGTAGGCGTAGACGCCGTTGTGTCCCTTGTTTCGGAGTCGGTCGTAGAGGGGTTTACAGACGGGGTTGAAGCGCGCGGCGACCTTGGCGCAGTTGAAGAGTCTATGGCGGATGAGAGCGTCGCCGTGTTTGGCCATGTGTCCGCGTCCCTTATGTTTTCCGGATTGCCGGATGCTCGGATAAATTCCCAGGTAGGACTTGAGGTGGTCGGCTTCTTTAAATCGATCGATGTTGACGATGCGGTTGACCAGGGCCGCAGCGGTGAGGGTGCCTATGCCACAGATGCTTTCCACGAGGTCAACCTCCTGGCCTGACGCGCGGTTCTCTATGAGGGATTTGACCTCCTTGTGAGAGGTGAGAAGCCATCGGAGTTCAGCTCGCATGCGCGTCTCGACGAGGCGTGCGGCGGGACCGGGGCGGCAGGAGATGTTATCGATCTGCTGGCGCAGGCGTGCGATGGCCTTATGGAGGCGGTCAGACTCGCCCAGCAGGACGGCCAGGTCGTCGTCGCGCACGGTCTGGACCGCATAGCGCTGCAGTATCTGGGGGTTGGTAAGGTGCAGTGTGCGGGCAGCCATGGCGATGGCGCGGGCGTCAGTGGCATCGGTCTTGGTGCTGGTCATGGAAAGTTTCAGGTTGCGGATCACGCGTGGGTTGACCTCGCAGGCGAGCTCTACGCAGGACGGCAGCAGGGCCGTCAGGCGTTTGCCGTAGACGCCGGTGGATTCGAAGACGACGATGGTGTTATCAGGCTGGGGCAGTTGGCGTACAAGCGCCTCGATTCCCACCTTCGTATTGGGAAAGGCATCCTTGATGGAAACTTGTTGGGCGTCATGGTCGAGCAGATGGACGTCGAGGGTGTTTTTGGAGACATCAATTCCGAGAAACTGCTTCATAGCCTGAGTCCTTTCCGTTATGATGAATCTTCCAGGTTAGGTGGGGGAGTCCGGACGGACGCAGTCTTGTACAAGCGGTGCAGACCGCAAGATTATCCACGCGTTCAGGTGTCCGGGGCCGCAATCTCTGCGAGGCTGTCTATGCAGCAGGCGCAAAAGCCGCGGTTCCCCCGCATTTGGGCAGGGCCATGGCCCTGCCCAAATGCATTCAACACCTGTAAGTCTATACCGGCTCTCACCAACATCCATAACGTACAAGGGCGCAAAGAAGACAAGGCCAGGCTTGAGGCTTGAGGGGGGGCATTTACCAGAAATGTTTGTTGGCAAAGGCATGTCCGGAGCCGGATTTGAGATACTCCTCAAAGGACTTAGCCTTTTTGTCGTCCTCGAACTGAACAACTACAACCGGTTTCCATGGGCGATGTCTTGCAGTGTGAGGGGACTCTCCGGCGTTGTGTTCCTTGAGCCGGTCGTCGAAGTCGGAGGCGCAGCCTACGTAGGTTTTGCCGGGGTCAGAAATGCTGCGAATCAGGTAGACATATTTCATGGTATGGCACCGGGCAAGGTGGTCGGCCCTGCTTCGCTGCTAAAAAACTCGCAGCTTCGCAGCGCTAATCGACCATTTTTCTTGCGGAGCAAGAAACCCAAAACATAACAAAGTACTTTACAAGGTGGTCGGCCCTGCTTCGCTGCTAAAAAACTCGCAGCTTCGCAGCGCTAACCGACCATGTATTTTCCCGTACGGGAAAATACATGGTCGGGGTGGCCAGATTCGAACTGGCGGCCTCCTGCGCCCAAGGCAGGCGCGCTAACCAGACTGCGCTACACCCCGACCGATAAGAGAATGATACCTTGTGAGCGTTGGAAATCAAGGCGCGGCGCGGGCCAAAAGAAAATGGCCCGCGTCAAGCGCGGGCCAAGGTATACCCTGGTTTCCTGCCGCGGCGGAATCCGGTTTGGGGGGAATGCCGGCCGCGGCGATAAGCGCAGTTAGAAGACGTACACGACACGCAGCCAACTGGCGACACCTTCCTGCCTGTTCTTGGCGGCCATTTCAGCCTGCACCCTCAAGGAGGCGATGACACGACCC
>CALMGO010000536.1 GCA_937863625.1 uncultured bacterium | reverse complement strand
CTCCTTGCCCCCGGCAGCCAGGCTGTCGACGCCGGGCGCGTCTTCCCCGGCATCACCGACGGCTTCTCCGGCAAGGCCCCCGATCTCGGCGCGTACGAACTCGGCGCCAGACTCCCGCATTACGGCCCCCGACCGGAAAAGTGACTGACGGACTTAGCCCGCGCATCTCGCTGGGCGCCTGTCCTTCGTAGTTTACCCTCCTGTGGAGGGCTTCGCTGAAGCGGAGTAGGACGGCTCCCGACCGGAAAAGTGAACGAGGGAATTGCGCGTTTCAATACGCCCCTAACGGCATGATTCAGGCGGTTCAAAGAAAAACGCGGCCACCCTTACGTGGAATCTACGGCGCAGTTTTCACCGCGTTTACTGCCGCGCGAAGCCCCAGCCCGAAATTATGCTCGCTTGCCCCCATGTAGTACCGCTTCGCGCTCCGGCACGCCGCTGCGTAACTACCCCAGCACCCGCCTCTTACCACTTTGTATGATTTCTCCCCTGTCGCCACGGGGTCTTCGCAGCCGCCCGTCACATAGGAATCCGTCAGGTACACGTCCTGACACCATTCATAGACGTTGCCGTGCATGTCGTGTATCCCCCATGCGTTGGCCGGAAGGAGTCCGACTGGAATAGTGCCGTCGCGGTTCTCTCCGAGGGCCGTTTTCTCCCACTGTGCTTCCTTGCCGTTGAAATTGGCGTCATCGGTCGACAGCGCGTCGCCGGATGCGTACGCTGTCTTTGTTCCGGCCCGGCACGCGTACTCCCATTCGGCCTCGGTCGGAAGCCTCAAGCCCGCGCCCGCCTTATTGAGAAAATCCACGCACTCCGGCCAACTCACTCTCTCGACCGGCCGGAGGTCGCGGTCTTCCTCGGTCAGTTCTTTTGGGCGGGCTCGCTTTCTACCGCCCGGCCTTTCAAGCGGGTGCTTGTCACCGGCAAAGCCGCTTGGGTTGGCCCCCATGACCTTGACCCACTGCGCCTGCGTCACTTCATATTTGCCGATATAAAATGGTTTGCTGATTCGCACCTTGCGCATGGGCGATTCATCTTTGGTGTGACCGGGTTCGCTGTCGGGGCTTCCCATTTCGAACTCCCCCGCCGGCACAAATACCATCTCCATCCCCGTCGCGTCATGCACTATCTCGCTCGCCCAGCCGGTATTTGTGTAGGCCTCGGCCACGGCGTCCCTCGCCGCTGAAACCCCCTCCGGTACGAGGAGCCCCCCGTCGCCTCCCTCCCCCGCACAGCACGTCGTCACGAGGCACAGGAAACTCACCATTGCCATTACACAGCACTTCATGACCTCCCCCTTTCCGTCAACTGCCCGCCGTCCGGGCGCTCCCGGTCCGCCTGTCCGCCTTCACGCCCCGGCCTCAGCCCCCCTCCCCTCCAGAGGAACGCCCTTCTTGAGATACATCATCAGTATTGATATATCAGCCGGATTGACGCCCGGTATCCGCGACGCCTGGCCGATCGTCTCCGGCCTGTGGAGCTTGAGTTTCTCCCGCGCCTCAAACCTGAGTTCCGCAAGCGCGTCGTAGTCGGCATTGCCGGGAAATCGCTGCCCCTCATGTTTTCGCATTTTCTGGACTTTGGCCTCTTCGCGCGTTATATACCCGCTGTACTTGATGTCCGTTTCCACGCACATGAGCGCATCCTTACTGAACGCCTTGAGCTCCGCGTACTCACGCGCCAGTTGGTCAATCGTCATCTCCGGCCGCTTGAGCCTCTGCGTGAGGCTCAAGCCCTCAGGCGAAGTCGACGACAAAAATGCCGATATCAGCCGTTTCTGCTCCGTTTTCTCCTCAAACCGTCTCCACGCCTCGGCGCTCACGATGCCGAGCTGCCTTCCCAGCGGCGTGAGCCTTTCGTCGGCGTTGTCATAACGAAGCAGCAGCCTGTATTCCGCCCGGCTTGTAAACATCCGGTACGGCTCGTCGATTCCCTTTGTCACGAGGTCGTCGATGAGAACTCCTATGTAGGCGTCATGGCGCCCTATCGTGATGCCGTCCTCGCCGCGCGCGCGCCTCGCCGCGTTTATCCCCGCCAAAAGCCCCTGCCCCGCCGCCTCCTCGTAACCGCTCGTCCCGTTTATCTGTCCCGCGAAAAAAAGCCCCTCGACTCGCTTCGTCTCCAGCGTCGCCCGTATCTCCGTCGGCGGCACGTAGTCGTATTCCACCGCATACCCGTAACGCATTATCCGGCAGTCTTCCAGTCCCTCTATGCTGTGAAGCATCGCTTCCTGCGCGTCGCGCGGCAGCGATGTCGACGCGCCGTTGACGTATACCTCGCGCGTATTGATCCCTTCCGGTTCGAGAAATATCTGGTGCCTGTCCTTGTCGGCAAAGCGGATGATCTTGGTCTCTATCGAGGGACAGTATCTCGGGCCCGCTGACTTTATCTGCCCAGTGTAAAGAGGGGCTCGGTGGAGATTGGCCCGGATGATCTCATGAGTCCGCTCGTTGGTGTGCGCGATATGGCATGACACCTGTGCGCAGTCGATGTTGTCCGTCGCAAAGGAAAAGGGCACCGGCTCTTCGTCGCCCTTCTGCTCGATGAGTTTCGTGTAGTCAATCGAAAGCGCGTTTATCCTCGCCGGTGTGCCGGTCTTGAGCCGCCCCACGCAAAAGCCCATCTCCTTGAGGTTTTCGCTCACCCCCGTTGCAGCCGGTTCCCCCCCGCGCCCTCCTGCGGTGACATCCTCGCCGATGTGAAGCACTGCATTTAGAAACGTCCCCGGCGTCAGCACCACCGCCCTGCATCGATACTCTGCGCCGCCGCCGCACGTAACGCCCGTCACTGCGCCGCCGAGCGTCTTTATCGCCCTTACGGACTCCTGCCGGATCTCCACGCCCGCCGTACCCTCGAGTTCCTCCTTTACGGCGAGTTGGTAGAGTCTCTTGTCACTCTGGGCCCTCGGCGCGCGGACCGCAGGCCCCTTGGACCTGTTGAGCAGGCGAAATTGAATCCCCGTCCGGTCGGCCACGCGCCCCATTATGCCGCCGAGCGCGTCCACCTCCCTGACTATCTGGCCCTTTGCGAGCCCGCCTATCGCCGGATTACACGACATCTGCGCGATCGTATCCAGGTTCATCGTCAAAAGGAGCGCCCTGGCCCCCATGCGCGCGGCTGCGGCCGCAGCCTCAGCGCCCGCGTGCCCTGCGCCGATGACAATTACGTCCCAGGTATCTTGAGAGTGCATTTCTCACCGAAAGCATGTGTCGTGTCAGGTGAGATTGTAACGCTTGACGCGCGCTCCGGCAAGTAACACGCCCGGCGCACGCTGTGAGGGGTTAACCGCTTGTTCGCGACTGCGAGGCGACCTTGCGTCCCTCGACGGTCTCAGGGTATGACATCCTGT
>CALMGO010000535.1 GCA_937863625.1 uncultured bacterium | reverse complement strand
GCGCGCATGCCCAGGGATCCGCGTGGAAGGGTAGAAAAGTCGGCTGTCTTGGCGACATAGGTACATTCAGTTTCCAGCAGTCAAAGGCGCTCACATGCGGAGAGGGCGGGGCGGTCCTGACCGACTCCGAGGAACTCTACAGCAAGGCCTATGCATACCACCACATCGGGCGCGCCCCCGGCAGCGGCAAGTACGAACACACGTCGGTCGGCCCCAACTACAGGATTACCGAGTTCCAGGGCGCGATTCTCAGGACGCAGTTGAAGAAACTCCAGAAACAGCTTGAAACGCGCATGAAAAACCACCGCCTCCTGTCCAAGTCTGTCAGCGACATCCCCGGATTGAGTCCGCTCAAGGAGGACAAGAGAGTCACGCAGCGCGGGTACTATTTCTGCGTTCTGCGCTTTGACGAAAAGAAATTCGGCATCAGCCGCGAAGCGTTCGTGGAGGCGATGAAGGCCGAAGGCGCCACGGTCGGCATTGGTTACGCCATGCCGGTCTATCATCTGCCTGCCTTCCGAAATATGAGTTTCGGCGTCAAGGGCTGTCCGCTCACGTGCGGACACTACAAGGGGCACATGGACTACTCCAGCGTATCATGCCCGGTTGGCGAAGAAGTCAGTTACAAACGCCACATAACAATCGAAAACCAGGTCCTTCTCAATGCGTCAAACGTGCGCCTCATTGCAAAGGCGGCGCATAAAGTGTATAAAAACCGGGAAGAACTTGCCGGATAAGTTGAAAAAGGAGATATGATGACTACTGCGCATGAAATCCACGAACACTTCCTGTCCAACTCGCCCTGGGTCGACAGGCAGAAGACCGTCGACACGATTAAGGCTGGGGATGCTTCCCGCGAAGTGAAAAAAGTCGCCGTGGGCTGGATGTCGACGATTTACGACCTTCGCGAAGCCGTCAAACTCGGCTGCGACCTCTTTATTACCCATGAGCCGACTTTCTGGGAGCACGCCGCGCCGGAGAGTAAGAATCGCCATGCCCCCGGCGGCAAGGCCAAGACTGAACTTCTCGAAGAATCCGGCCTTATTGTCATGCGTTGCCATGATGTCTGGGATGCCTGGCCGAAGATCGGCATCCGTGACGGTTGGGCCGCAGGTCTCGGACTCGGGGAGGTCGTCGGCTTCTCAGATGACAAATGGAGCGCCATTTACAAGATGCCTGAGACGACACTTCGCAAGTTCGCCGCGCACGTCTTGTCAAAGGTCAAGTCAATCGGCCAGGACAGCGTCCAGGTCATGGGCGACCCCGATATGAAGATCTCGCGCCCCTGTGTCGGTGTTGGCTGCTATACCCCGAAGATAGAACTGCTTGAGAAAGGCGCCGACTGCTTTATCGGCACTTTTGACGGTGACTGGTACTACTGGGAAACGAGGGAACGGTTTGTCGAGTGCGGCGCTGCGGTGATTACTGTCGAGCACGGCACGACGGAAAACTGGGGCATGAAAAACTGCGCGGACTACGTCAAACAGACCTGGCCCGGACTCGAAGTGCACTATCTCGACCTGTACCCGAGGCCTTGGACGGTAATGTGAGTTCGTCGCCTCGCGCTTCAGGATGGCGTGTGATGCCGGATCACGCTGCAGGTAGTCGTGCGTGTTCGCGCCACGCGCCTGCGGCAAGCCGCGCGAGTATCCAGCCGGGCGCAAGGACTATCACAAAGGTGCGAAGCATCAGAAAGGCTACCGCCCCCATGCATCGTATCGCATGTGAGTCTCCGCCCGGCGAGAGCAGAACTTCCATCACGCGAAAGTGTGCCATGGCCCAGAGGCCGACAAAGTAAAGGGCAAAGAGCACTGCTGCGTCGACAAGAACCCTGCGAGTGCGTTTTTCTTTCATGATGCCCCTCCTGCCGTAAGCATGGCCAGCATGATTGCGTTCCCGAGCGGTCCGCCGCACGCGTATGTCCGCCTGCCGCGACTGTCAAGCGGTGCGCCCACGAGATACGATGTCCGGTATATGGCGGTGTAGAGGTGTCTGTCGCCGTGCGTGCGGCAACTCGCCATCGTAAAGCCTGTACCCGAAAAACTGATTCCCATCACCACCGGGCCTGAGTCTATATCGCCACGGCCCTTCCCGACATT
>CALMGO010000534.1 GCA_937863625.1 uncultured bacterium | reverse complement strand
CTTTGCGGCAAAGAGGAATGATGCCTGGATACGGATTGGACAGGGAGGCGGAGGCGCTCAGTTTCGCCCGGCGATAAGCCCGCATGACCCGAACAAGATGTTTGTCGCCTGCGACATGACGTGCGCGTTTGTATCCGATAACGGGGGCGATTCATGGCGTAGCATGCAGCTCAGAGGCGTGGTCGAGTTCTGGGCGTTTGACCCCGGTGATGCAAATACCGTCTACGCACAGACGATGGGCTTGTTCAGAAGCACAGACGGCGGCAAAACCTGGGCTCTTGTGCACCCGGCGCCGGAGAATGTCGTGAGAATAGCCTCCGTTGGCGACCACGGAGACACGCGCTTTGTCACGAGGGACGGTTCGCGTGACACCATAACGGCGCTTGCGGTAGACCCTTCCGACTCGAAAGTGCTGTACGCGGCGATGAACGGGACGCAGGGGAACCGGCTCATGGTGTCAGCCGACTGGGGCGTGACTTGGCAAAAGGACACGGACCTGCCTGGCGCGCCGCGCGCCATCTATGTCGATGCGGCGTCGAAAAAAGCCTCGCGGACACTTTACGCGGTCATGGGAAACAGTATCAGCATCCGGGAAGACGGGAAGTGGACTCACCACAAGGGTTCCGAAGAGGTGACGGCGTTCAACGACGTGACGTGCGGTTTCGGCGCCAACGGCAAACGGCCGGTATTCTACGCGGTCTCCGGGCGCGCATGGCGTGGAACCCAGGGAGTAACCGGGATATTCGTTTCACGCGACGGCGGGCGGGCCTGGGAACGAACGGATGCAGACTTTTTCGCGAAGTCGGGCGTTACCGGAGGCAACTGGCGGCTGCAGGCGGTGGCGACGTGTCCGACGAATCCCGACGTGGCGTACGTATCCTACCAGTGGTCGGCGGTAAGGCCGTCTACCGAGCGGTATCTCGGCGTGGCCCGGACGTCCGACGGCGGTCAGACATGGGACTTTGTTTGGAAAGACAGCGACACTCCGGGGGAAAACAGCATAGGCGCGTGGCTTAACGAGCGCTTCGGCCCCGGTTGGGGCGAAAATCCTTTCAACCTGGCGGTGGGTCCGAAGAACGCGGACCTTTGTGTCGGGACGGATTTCGGGCGAACGATGCGGACGACAGACGGCGGCAAAACCTGGGAGGCTGTGTATTCGCGCAAGGTCGGCGGCGGCGACTGGTCAACCACCGGAATCGACGTCAGTTGCTGCTACGGCGTGCATAGCGACCCCTTCGACCTCAATCACATATTCGTTTCATACACGGACATCGGCCTCATGGAAAGCCTCGATGGCGGCACGAGTTGGCGCAGCGCGACACAGTACGGAGTGCCGCACGAATGGATTAACGCGACGTACTCGGTCGTATTTGACCCGGAGGTAAAGGGTCTCGTGTGGGCGGCGATGAGCGGAGTGCACGACCTGCCGCGCGCCAAGATGTGGAGGCGCTATACGGACAGGCCGATTGACTTTTCCGGCGGCGTGATGGTCAGCACGGACGGAGGCACGACGTGGAAAGAATCAAACGAAGGCATAGACCGCTCCGCTGTTACGCACATCGTGCTTGACCCGAAGAGCCCGGCGGGAAATCGCACACTGTGGGCGTGCGGGTTCGGCAAGGGGGTTTTCAAATCGGTCGATAACGGCGCGACGTGGAAACTCATGAACAACGGCATCACCGAAAAGGAACCCTTTGCCTGGCGGCTGACGCGCGCCGATGACGGGACGCTCTACGTGGTGATATTCCGCAGGAGCGAGGATGGGAGTATCGGCAACGAGAATGACGGCGCCTTGTACAAGTCGACCGACGGCGCGGAGAGTTGGGAGAAGATGGCGATGCCCGCAGGAGTAAACGGCCCGGCGGATATCACCGTCGACACCAAAAACTCCGACAGGCTTTGCCTCGCGGCATGGGGAAGAGAGAACGAGGCGGGCGACACTGGGGGCGGGATTTACCTCTCTGTCGACGGCGGCAAGACGTGGAAGGCGGTTCTCGAAAAGGACCAGCACATTCACGATCTCACTATCGATGCGCGCAATAATGTGTATTATGCATGTGGGCATGAGTCAAACGCATGGCGTTCGACCGACGCCGGCGAGACATGGAGCCGCATCAGGGGATACAACTTTAAGTGGGGGCGTAAGGTGATCCCCGACCCGAAGAACCCGGATATGATCTACGTGACCACTTTCGGCGGCGGGGTGTGGTACGGACCGGCGGCGGGAGACCCTGATGCAGTAGAAGACATCGTGACGCCGGTGGCGTCTTATACGAGGTAGATAAAAGTACAGCCACACTCTTACGAGGAGGACAACCGGATGAGAAGGATACTTCTATTGTGCGCGTTAGCGGTGGCGGCTCTTGGCGTATCGCAGACGATAGTGTCTGCCGCCGAGGGGACTCAGTTTGTGAAGACGCTCGACAGCAACGAGTGGGTAGCAAAGACTTTCGTGATACAGGAGAAATATGAGAGAGTGCTCGTCGTTACGGCTGCCGAGGCGCCGAAGACGCTAAGCGTGGCGCCGCTGGTTCTTAACTCACGCGACGGCTCCCAGGCAGCGGCGGTAGAGTATCCGGTCACGGCGTCGTACAAGACTCTCCAGGCGGCGGTGGACGCCGCCAAAGGCGGCGACCTCATCGCCGTAATGCCCGGGACGTATGCAGGATGCGCCGTCGGGGACAAGGACGACTGCGGCGACGGGAAATATATTCACATCAAGGCGATGGGCAAGCCTGGCGAGGTGACGATTAATGCCCCGGCCGAAGGCAAGGACCGCAACTGGATGGTGATGTTCGCCTCCGCGCACCACGCGATCCTCGAAGGCTTCAATCTCGCCGGCGAGACCGGCCCGGGGATGCCACAGACGGGTCCGCAGTCGGGCATATTCCTCGGCGGCAGCATCGTGGATACGGGCAAGCTCACCCACCACATCGTAATCCTGAACAACTTCTCACACAACCACAGGGGTTGGGGCATGCACTCGGTCGAGACGCACACCGTTCTCATGCAGGGCAACTGCTTCGCCCTCTCGAGCCGTGAGCACTCGGCATACGTCTCCGACGGCAGCGACAACTACTGCATCCGCAGGAACGTCTTCTTCGGCAGTACCTGCAGCGGCCTGCAGTGCAATCTCGACCCACTGGCATCGCTCGACAAGCTTGTCGAGGTCGAAGGCCTGACGCAGTTCAAGGATGCGCCGAAGACTCCCGAGTCGGCGCAGAAGATCCTCAAAGCCGCCACGGAGAAGTTCGGCGCCAATAACTTTCCCGATGGTCAGGGCTTCAACTTCATCATCGAGGATAACGTCGTCAATCAAAACGGTCAGAGGGGCGGCGGTTCTCTGAACCTCGCTGGCCTCAAGAACTCCGTCATCCAGAACAACCTCATCTACAACAACCTCACGACCGGCATTGCCATGTGGGACAACGGAAACGAGTGGGACGCCAGTCTCGCCGATCCGGGTCCCGCCTCCGCCAAGGAGGTTAAGGGTCCCGAGTCGCTGCCGTTCTGGGGCTGCCAGAATAATATCATCCGCAACAACACGGTCGTCATGAACGTCCAGGGCCGCCCCGGCATCGGCCTCGGCAATGGCAGTTGGGGCAATGTCCTGCGCAATAACGTCGCCCTTAACGACATCACCGAGACGCTCGACGTAAGCAACACGAGCATCTACAAGACCGACTCGGGCTGGAACGTCCTTAACAGGATCACCTACAACGACATGGACAAGTCGCTCATGACTCTGGCGGTCGCGCTCGACGAGACTAACCATTCGGCGCTGGGAGTGTCTCGCGATAAGGCCGCAGGCGAGTTTGCGAAATCCGGTGACGAGCCTTGGGTAATAATCGAAGGCAACTGGTGGCGCCTCAACCCCGACAGGCCGGATTTCCGCCCGAAGAAGGGCTCGTCGCTTCTGGCGGGCAAGGCCGATGCATCGCAGATGCCGTCTGCTGATATCACGGGCGCACCGAGAAGCGGCGCTGACATAGGAGCATATGCAGCGGCGAAATAAGGAAACCATCCGACACTGACCAAGGGCAGGGGGAGAGCTTACTCAGCACCCCCTGCCCTTTCTGCAAATACAAAGGCACTCGAAGGAGCGCGTCATGCAGACCGGAAAGAACAAGCCGGCGTCCCCGGCGGCGGCAAAGAGATTTGACAAGTGGGTTGTAATCGGTCCCGGCGGCGGAGGAGCGCAGTTCAACCCCGCTGTCAGCCCTCACGACGCGAAAAAAGTCTTCCTATGCAGCGACATGAGCGAGGGATACGTCAGCGAAGACGGCGGTGCGTCCTGGAGAATGTTCAACCTCCGCGGGTACATAAGGTTCTTCGCGCTCGACCCGGTCAACGCAGACGTCGTTTACGCCAAAACAATCGCACTATGGCGAAGTGCTGACGGCGGCAGGACGTGGGAACTCGTGCACCCGGCGCCGGAGAATGTGACTGAAGTGATCGCGCTTGAGGATCACGCATGGGAACAAATCATCACAAAAGACGGCTTGGATGCGTCGATAGGAGCGCTAGCTGTTGACCCGTCGGATTCCCGGACGCTCT
>CALMGO010000533.1 GCA_937863625.1 uncultured bacterium | reverse complement strand
AACCGCCGTCTGCTCGTAGTGTATCCTCGGATTATCCGGATTCTCAAACTGCTGCGGCACGTACACCCGGGGGTCCTCGGCCGCCATCCGCTTCACCCGCTCCACCGCCCCGGCTATCCCCTCCTTGTCCGGCGTCAGTATGAGCTCCGCGCCGAGTGCGCGTATCAGTTTCTTTCGTTCCTCACTCATCCCCTCCGGCATGACTATCTTCACCTTGTAACCCTTGAGCCTCCCCACGAGCGCCACCCCTATCCCTGTGTTGCCGCTGGTCGGCTCCATGATGATGCTGTCGGGATTCAGCTTTCTGTCGCGCTCCGCCCCCTCAAGCATTGCCAGCGCCACGCGGTCCTTTATGCTCCCGCCCGGATTCAGAAACTCCGCCTTCGCGAAGATGCGCTCGCCCTTTAGTTGCAGAAGCGGAGTATTCCCGATAAGGTCCAGAATGTTGTCTGTAAGCATTTGACTCCCCTACCCTGTGCCCGAAATGCCCGAAAACGCAAACATCATAGCCAACGCGTGTTCTCCATACAAGTCTCGGCTCGGCCCGGATTTTCCCGTCCTTTTCTTGCCACGTTTCGTACTATAGTGAGCCGAAGCCATTGGAGGTTTGACTTTGCCTGCTTTCTTACGCAAAATACTCGCTATGCACAAAGCGCTCAAGGCCCGTTCACGGGCGTACCGTGTCGTACTGGTTCTTGTTACCGTCATTCTTGGAGTCTTCATGGGCGGCTGCGCGTCAGTTTTCTTCGGCCAGTCGCGCCTCGTCTTTATGCCTCCGGCCAAAGCCGCGTGGCGTCCCTCCGACGCAGGTCTCTCGTACGAGGACGTCTACGTCGAGGCCGCACCCGGGGAGACGATTAACGCATGGTACATCCCCGTTGACGCCGCCCGCGGCACGGTTATTTTCGCCCACGGCAACGGCGAGAGCCTCCCTTATCTCTTTGACTACATCGATTTCTACCGGACGCTCAAGGTAAACGTCCTTGCCTTTGACTACCGCGGCTACGGCGCCAGCGCGGGAAAGCCATCCGAAAAGGCCACTTACGAAGACGCCCTCGCGGCATGGAAATACCTCACCGAGACTCGCGGCATTCCCTCTTCGCAGATCGTCCTCGTCGGCCGCTCCCTCGGCGGCGCGGTCATGGCCAATCTCGCCTCAAAGGTCCAACCCGCCGGCCTTATCTTAGAATCGTCCTTTACGTCCATCCCCGACGTCGGCGCGCATTACTACCCGTGGCTTCCCATCCGGCTCATCGCCCGCATTCACTACGATACAAAGGATATCATGGCAGATATCCACTGCCCCATCCTCATCGCGCACAGCCCGTCCGACGAGGTCATTCCCTATTCCCACGGCCGCACCCTTTTCAAACTCGCCAACGAACCCAAGACCTTCGTCAACATGACCGCAGGCCATAATGACAGCCCCTGGGACAAGGGGCAGGATTTCAGAACCGCCGTTGACCTGTTCCTGGGCAAATGCTTCAGCGGCACTATGGAGTGATTTCCTGAAGAGAAGGACGCAACCCTCTGAGACGCGCCGCAGGCGGTCCTGCACGATTACTCCGCGTTCGCGCCTTACGCCACGATTACCGGCACATACATCTCGTCCCTCGTGAGCCCCCCGTGGACTCCGATGCTCGCGTGTTCGTCGACTCCCCGCCGCCGGTAGAGTATCTGCGACGGCTCCACCGCAAACGCCCTGTAGGTCCCGAGCCTGTCCCTCATGACCTCGCTCAGCGGCCCCGGCCCGTAAATCCCAAGATGCTCGCTCTCGTCCGGCGTCAATAGCGCGTATCCTTCGCCGAACCTCTCCTCAAATCTCTCGGCGAATTCCCCCTCCCGCCCGCTCTTTACGTGAAATATCGGCGTCGTCGGCTCGCCCGTCGGCGGCACGATTAGGCACTCCATCACATCATCGTCATCATGCACGAAGAACCTCGTCTCCTCCGTCGTGTCGACTAGCCCATGGTCAGCGCTCACCACCACTCGAGCCTGACCCACAACCTCGGCGGCCATCTCCCCCAGCGCCCTGTCCAGCACGGCTAATAACGTCTCAGTCCGGTCGTCCCCGACGCCCCTCTCATGGCACTGCGTGTCGAGTTGCGGCAGGTAGATGTGCGTGAAAGTCTTCGTCCCAGCGTTTCTGACCTGCCTTACCGCCGTTTCCACTGCGTCGCCTATGCCCCCATAACCCGCCCGCCGGGTCGAGCCGCTGAAGTACTCCGTAAATACCGAGTCTTTGAGCCCCTCTCCCATCACGCTCAATGTCTGCCGCTTAAAGCGCCGCCATACGCTTGGAATCGGGAATACATCTCCCGCCGTTATCCCCAGTTCGCCAAGCGACCGTCCCTCAAATCTCTCCACAAACGGCAAAGGAAGT
>CALMGO010000532.1 GCA_937863625.1 uncultured bacterium | reverse complement strand
CGGCATGCCTATCGCGATCGTCATCCCTGACCAGGAGGATGGCGGCGCCGGAACGCTCATTATTCCCAACAGCGTCGCGCTTGTTGCGGAGGCTCCCCATCCCGCTGAGGCCGCCGCGTTTATCGATTACCTGCTTTCCGTCGAGGTTGAGCGCTCGTTTGCCAATCCTCGCGAGGGATGGATTCCGATTCGCGTTGACAGTGACGGCGACGATACCATTCGTACGCTTGCGCGTGCCCACGCGATGAACGTGGACTGGACAGCGGCGGGCAATGTCGCTGCTGAATTCTCAACACGGGTTGCCGGCATTCTCGTAGATTAGGGAGACATCTTGACCTTCGTTCGCATTCTGGGAAGTGACAGGTTCGCCCGGTGGGTTGCCGTAACGTTGCTTCTTGTCCTTATCGCGCCGCCGCTGGCAATGTTTCTCTATGATGCCATTGTCGGCCTGTCATCCGGCCCCGCTACGAAAGGGCTGCGGGCTTTTTCGTTCTCGATTCTGGCTGCGTCTTTCCTGCTGGCGCTCATCTCGTCGCTCGTGTGCGCAGTTATCGGAGGGCTGAGTGGGTTGGCGGCCGGAAGAATGCATCCCAGAGCCGCCCTTGCGCTGCTCTTCTGTTTTGTGGTGCCGCTTGCCGCGCCTCCCGCCATACATGCCTACGTCTGGCGAAATATCGCCATGTCCTCCGGACTCCTTGGCGGCCTTTTCGTCGAAGGAGGCACCGGGGTTTTGAATTTCTGCGGGGCTGTTGTGAGCCTGGTGTCTGCGTATTGGACGCTTCCGGCAATCGCCGCCTTTGCCGTCGCCGCCGGGCCGGGCCGCCGCTACGAACTTGAGGGGCGCGTCTTTGCCGACACCCGTACTCTGGCGCGGCGTATTCTGTTGCCTGTGGTCATGCCGGCGGTCCTGACGTCAACAGGCCTCGTATTCATACTGTCGTTCTCCGACTATGGCGCCGCCTCACTCTGGCAGATAAATACCTACCCGGTCCATATCCTTTCGCTTTACAGCTCCTTCTACGAGCCTCGCCTTGCGGCTGCAGCCTCGCTTGTGCCTTCACTTGTGAATTTCGCACTGGCCGGCTTTGTGGCGCTGTATGCCGCCAGGACGATAAGAGCCGCCTCCGTGGAAAAGACCTCCGTAGCGCGCGAGTTCCTCTGGCGGCCCTCGGCTCTCCTGGTTGCGACGGTGGGCGGATGCACCGCCGTGCTCGTCGGCGCCCTTTTGGCCGTCAGTGCCTACTGGACCTTTTGTGAGTTCAGAGGCCTGAGCTCTCTAAAGCCGATTGCGATTGCCTTTGTATCGTCATTTGTCGTGGCATGTATCGCCGCAGGCTTTGCTGCGTTTGTTGCGCTTGTAGCAGTCGCCGACGCATGGTCCCGCTCGCGTGCCTCGCGCGTGGTGCCGGTGGTTCTGGCTCTCGTCGTCTTCCTGCTCCCCGCTGCAGGCGTCGCGTACTCGGTTAAGGCCATAGCCGACTCGCGCATGGTGCCCTCATACTTTTCTGATGCTCCAGCAGCTTACGCTTACGCGCTTGCGGCGCGGTTTCTGGCAGTGCCGCTCATGTTGGCCGCTTTGGCTATGTCGAGAGTCCCGAAGGGGTATCGCGACCTCGCGCGCATCAGTGGTGTGAGCGGCCTCAACCGGGCCTTCAAGCTTGCCATCCCCGTGATACTCCCCGCGGCGCTCGCGGGTTTTGTAGTTTCCGTTGTTCTTGCGGTAGCTGACATCCCGGTTGCCGCGTTTCTTTCGCCGGCCGGGCGGCAGCCGGTGTCGGTCGTGCTTTTTAACCTCATGCACTTTGCAAGGCAGGGCGACGCGTTTGCCGCCGCCATAGCCATGATGCTTGGTTCTTCAATCTGTCTCTTCGGGTCTCTTGCAGGAATACGCCATTTATGGAAGCGATACTCGCCACGTCACTCTGCG
>CALMGO010000531.1 GCA_937863625.1 uncultured bacterium | reverse complement strand
GTGCCCCTGCAGCCCACGTCTCCCCTCCGTTGGGACTCGTCACCCTCAGGCCAACACCCGATATCTCTATCGACAGCGCCTTCGTCGCAGTGTCCACCGGAGACTGGCTGTCCGATACCTCGACCGTAAAGGTAAACGTCCCAGACGTAGTCGGTGTACCGCTTATCACTCCACCCGCTGACAGGCTCAGCCCGCCAGGTAGACTACCTGAGTCAAGCGTCCACGTGTACGGCGTCTCACCGCCTGTCGCAGAAACTGCCCTGCTGTACGCCGCGCCTACCGCGCCACCCGGAAGGCTCGACGTCACAATCACAAGGTCCGCCGGCACATCAGCCGCAATGTTTATCGACAGCGCCTTCGTCGCAGTGTCCGCCGGAGACTGGCTGTCGGTTACCTCGACCGTAAAGTTGAACGTCCCGGACGCAGTCGGTGTCCCGTTTATCGTCCCGCTTGCACTCAAGGATAGACCCGCAGGCAACGCCCCCCCAACCACACTCCACGTGTACGGAGTCACGCCGCCCATCGCCGCCAGGATCGCCCCTGTATACACATCGCCGACCTGCCCGTCCGGCAGGCTCGTCGTCACAATCACGAGGCCCTCGGTGTGCGTCTCGGGTGTAATCGAAAGCGATGGATCGCCGTACACGTTGAAATCGTACACATTCATGTAGGACTGGCCCGCCCATCCTCTTCCGAAGTTCTGCCGGCACCAGTGATTTGCCTCGCCGAGCGTCATGTCCTCCAGTACCATCTTCTTCGGAATCTGGTAGGCGTACGACGCATTGTCCCCGTAAATCGAACCGCGGCTCGGCGTCCAGCTCCCGATTGCATACCACGATACGCGTGACGCCCCTACGTTGCCTATTGCTCCCCGATACAGCAGTCTGTACTGGAGGTTATTCGAACTCTCCGGGTACCCGTTTGTGCATGAGCACTGCATCACCACTGGCAAGGCGCCGGCAATAGAGGCGCAGTCCGAAGACGATATCATGGAATACCAGCTCATCTCCCCGCTTTCCGGGACGCCGTCGCCGTCATCAGTTGTCCAGACTTTTCTTGATGCGGACGTGCTCGAACCATGTGCCCACCACGTGACAAAACCATATCCGTTGTTCCAATCGTTCAGAAAATTGGCTCGGGTAAGCGGCCATTCGCTGTACCTCGACACCGGGCTGATCCCCGCTTTTTCGTACTGGCGGGAGCTCGACGCCCCTGCCGCGTCAAATATGTCCGCCTTGCAGTAATCCCCCCAGTCGCTGCCGTCCGTTCGGGACCATCCACGGTTGTCTTCGTTGGCGTAGTTGGAAATCGCCGCACCGATAAGCCCCGTTTCTCTCCACGACACGTCGCCCGTGTCGGTCTGATAACTGATGAGTTTCGCAAGGATGGCGTCAAGTTCACTGTAGTTCCCGTAAAACGGTATCCGGCCTACGACAACCTCGTAAGAAAGATCAATGCCCCCTGCGCCGACGTCGCCCGGACATTCTCCGTAGTATCCGTCGCCGTCGAGGTCCCAGTTGCCGGTCAGGTCGGCATAATAGTAATCCGTCGGCGACTCCTCATAGCCGTCGCCTGCTCCTTTGCGAGGCCAGCACATCTTCATTGGAACGTCGCCGCTGGTGGGACTCGGGTTGCCGACAAGAAGGACATACTCGATGCCGCGCGAAACGTAGTTGTTCTTGAGCCACGTGCGGATATTCTCCGCTGCGGTGTTGCCGGTTCCGCCGCCCCAGGTCCCCTCGGTCACCACAAGCGTCTTAAATCCGGCGCTCTGCCTTGTAGCCACGAAATTGGCAAGTTGTGTGCTTGTGGAGTTTATTGCGCTTGTCGTTATTACAACGTAATCGGAAGTCTCCGCCGAAGGCTCGCCTCCGGAAGAGTCCTGCTCCTCAACGCTGACACCACCGTCAGTGTCACCTGCAGGCACTCCGCCTGCGTCGGCCTTGTACCAGGACTCCGCGTCCTTGCGGTTCTTAAGTGTCTGGACTACTCGTTTGTCAAAAACCTTATCCTGAAGCAGTTTCCGTTCGGCATTCGTAATGCCGTGAACGCTGTACGTTATCTGGTACTCACACGTGCTTGCCACCTGAAGTTTCTGCGTGACGGGGTTGTAACGGAACGGGCAAAAGTCCACCGTTACAAATTTCCATTTCCTTGCCTGGGAAACCGGTCGGACCCTGGCAGGCTCCGCGGGAAAGTCGGCATTGCTTGAATACGCCGAAATATCCCTGCCTTTTGC
>CALMGO010000530.1 GCA_937863625.1 uncultured bacterium | reverse complement strand
GGCCACGCAGGCGGCACCGACGGCGACTGGCAGTCCAGCGCTTCCTACACTGACAGCGGTCTGAGTACAAACACCCAGTATTCCTACAAGGTCCGCGCCCGCGACTCGGCGAGTAATCCCAACGCCACCGCGTGGTCTTCCACTGTCAGCGTCTACACCGCCGCCAATACCCCCACTGCGCCCACGGTGTTTGACCCCTCTCCGACAAAGGTCTATCTCACTCTGGGCGGAGGCGATGCAAACCCGTCGAATACCGTCTACGCCGTCTACAACCAGACGCTTTCGAAATACGTCCTTGCTGACGGCTCTCTTGGTGCGTCGGCCTTTTTCCAGACGCGAACCGCCTGGGACGTTGTCCGTGTATCAGGTCTCAACCCCTCCACGACCTATTCGTTTGCCGTAAAGGCCGCTAACGGCGACGGAGTCCAGACGTCGCTGGGCCCCTCGGCTTCCCTCGCCACGCTTCCGGCGGACGTACAGCCGCCTGCCGTCTCGGGAACCACCGTAGTTCCAACCTACGTTAAGGAATCAATCACGACTTCAGCTTCGCTTGTCGCTTCCGCGTCCGACATGCCGACTGGCGGCAGCGATATCACGGCCGCCGAATATCACCTCGGCACGGATCTCGGCGCCGGAAACGGCACGGCGATGCAGGCCACGGACGGAGCCTTTGATTCGCCGGTTGAGATGGTATCCGCTAACATAAATACATCATCATGGCTCATCGCCAACAGCCCCTATCGCATCTATCTGAGAGCCCGCGACGAAGCGGGGCTCTGGAGTTCACGAGTTGCTTACGACATAGAGGTCGTTGACGGCATAGCGCCGGTCGCGGTGTCGGACCTGAC
Source organism: uncultured bacterium (assembly GCA_937863625.1). Classification (GTDB taxonomy): domain Bacteria; phylum Planctomycetota; class DG-23; order SLPQ01; family SLPQ01; genus CALMGO01. The sequence continues at coordinate 12,980 of CALMGO010000530.1, read as the reverse complement.
GGCCGTCCCCGTCGACCCCAATCTTACTGAGGCTGTCGGCTTAACTCTCGACTCGGCCACGACTGAGGCCCCGGGGCACGCCGGAGGCGCCGCCATTGATGCCAACACTTCCACATGGTGGGCTACCCTTGCCGCCGACTCCACCTCCGCGGAGGAGATAGTTTTTGAACTGGATGGCGAGTCGATGTGTACCGCCGTCACGCTGGTTGCTTCCGATGACCCGCTTCTTTTCCCGGCGGTCTTCCGCGTGAAGATCTACGACGGGTCCGACTGGTACACGGTAGTCTCCGAATACGCCTACACCGCCGTCCCCGGCCCCAATACCTGGCAGTTCGCGCCGCGAACCGCAACTCTCGTGAAGGTCTGTATCGACGAGACTCCGCTCGACGCCGACAGCGGCCTCTGCTGGGCCGAGATAGCCGAAGTCTCTCTCACCGAGGACAAATCGGGCAAGCGCGAGGCCGACCTCCAGTGGACCGCGCCGTACGACGCAGGTCCGACCGGTCGCGCAGCTTCCTACCAGGTCAGACTTGCCTCCTCGGTCGATGATGCCGCGGCCTTCAGCGGAGAATCACCCGATTGCACCGCGCCCATCCCCGCTGCCGCCGGCCTTACCGAAGACATGCACCTTTGCGAGCTGACTCCCGGTACGACCTACTACGTTGTCATGAAGTCGCTTGATCAATACGACAACATCTCGGATGTCTCGAATATCGCCGTGCTCGAAACTTACGCGGATGAAAACCCCTACGTCGCGCTCGATGGTCCTGCCGACGAAATTGATTTCCAGGTCGACACGCCGCCGACTTTCTCGTGGCATGCTAATATACTGGACTACTTCCGCATTCAGTTCTCAAACGTCCCCGATTTCCCCTCGCGCGCCTACAAACTCTCCGACAGGCGCGTTGCCAAGACGCTTACCTATTCCATTCGCCGCGGCGAAACTTTATTTACCCCCAGCCTCGGTCGCTGGAAAGCCATTAAGAAACTCGCCGCCGGCATGGATGGCACCCTCTACTGGCGCGTCGAGGGCCGATGCCGCGCCAACCGCGCCCTTGGTATTGTCTACAGCGAGGTTGCCCTCGCATACGGCTTTGACTCCGGCGTCTACGACGACCTTCTCATAGCGCCTTATCACGATGCCGACGGCACGCCCGCTGTCTGGCCGAATGGCCGTCCGCTGTTCCTGTGGACCGTCTCCAATCCCATCTACACCCGCTTCTACCTCGACTTCGCAGCCACGCCGGAGATTAACCCTCTCGACCGTAAGAGTACTCTCTCTTTCCTGTCAAAGAACGCTGACCGCACGTGGTTCCGCCACACAACCTCCCAGTGGCGCCTCGTCAAGAGGAAACTTGCCAACCTCAACTCAGGGCAGATCTACTGGCGCGTTCGAGGTTTTGACGCTGACCGCGCCTACTCGTCCGCCGGCAGCCCCGCGCTTTTGCTTATTGACACTCCCACCATAACCCTGCGAAGGCCTGCTCCACGCCGCGATGGCACCGTCATGCCCGGCGAGGTCTTTACGCTTGACTGGAATATCGACGGTGAAGGCTACAACAGATTCAAGATTGAAATCTCCACCGAGCCCGATTTCCCGCGCGGCAGACAGACCTTTGCTCTCGTGACTTTGAAAGACCAGTACAGCTATACCCTCAAGTCATCCCACGTTAGAAAGATCGCTTCAATCCTGACGCGCTATGCGACCGACACTTTCTACTGGAGGGTCACCGCCACGGAGTTCGATAGAACAATGTCAACGACAAGTGATCCCCAGGCGGTCGTGGTGAGCGTAGCCCCCGCAATGGGCGGTGGTTAATCGAAGTACCGAGTTGATGCTAAGGCGTGCGCCTAATCGTCGCTGCGCGAGAGTGTAATCGCGTTTGTGGGACAGTTTTCCACGCAAAGCATGCATTCTTCGCATGCCTCGGGGTGGATGATCTTGGCAGTGATGTCTTCCATCTCAAATACGCAAGGGCTCGCCGGACAAAGACTTACGCAGAGTTCACATCCTATGCAGTCTTCCTCGCTGATTGTAATGTGTTCCAGCATCCCAGCTCCCTCCGGTCGCCTGCCCGCGCCGAAAAGGTTTCAAGAATACAAATGGTGCGCCCAGCAGGACTCGAACCTGCAACCTTCGGCTTCGTAGGCCGCTACTCTGTCCAATTGAGCTATGGGCGCACCTCTGATTGCAGGATTATAGCGCCGCCTCATTCGCTGTCAACTCCGTCGCATGTCAACGTCTGCTTGCATCCCCGCTTTTTGGCCTTTACCGGGGCGGTGGCCCGCAGCGTCTTCCGATTCTCCTGTTTTGCCAGAAAGTCGTCCGAAACCGAACCCAGGTTCGGCCTTCGGCCTTGGGAAAGGGCCTTTGGACGCAGTAAGTAAGCATCTTATCGCGCGGATACAACCAAGAACAAAAAGGCCGCAGTAACGTCTGAAGAAATACGGAAGCCGGAGGGATTTGGTGTCCCGCGGCGGCAGCCGGTGCGAGGGCGGTCGGGCGTTTGGCAACTTGGGTCGGGAAACGAGGCAGGGAGGCAACGATGCAGAAGTCTCACAAGAGGGCACTGGTGAAGGGTTTAGCTATTTTTGCGACGGCAATGAGCGTTTTCGGCGGTATTGCATGGGCGGAGGACTACCACGTCGGTCCGGCGCAGAAACTCGCCAAGCTGGTGGATGTGCCATGGGAGACGCTCTCGCCAGGGGACACTGTATACATTCACTGGCGAAGCGAGGAGCAGGGAGGCGATTATCACGAGAAAATCTGTCTGACGCGCTCGGGCGCAGAGGGCAGGCCTATACGCATCGTGGGAGTAAAGGGGCCAAATGGCGAGCGCCCCTGCCTTAACGGCAAGGACGCGGCGACGCGGACTACGGATCCGGAGGGCAACTCGACATATTACCCCGGCAACCAGGAACGCGGCATCCTGTGTTTCTCGGCCCGCGCGAATAGCGGCGAGCATCCCCAGGGGGCGGACTACTGGGCAGTTTCGGGACTGAAGATAACGGGGGCGCGTCCTGCGCATGATTTTACGAATTCATTCGGGAAGCTGTGCGACTACCAGAGGGCGACAGCGGGGTTGGGGTCGGCGGCAGCGGGAGTATTCATCGACAGGGGGAACTGCCTCAGGTTTACGGACATGGAACTGACGGATAACAATAACGGTTTTTTCGGGTCGAGTGACAACCGGTTTACGACGGCGAGGTACGTGCATGACGTCATTCTGGAGGAGAGCCTTCTCTACGGCAACGGCGCGCCGAACAACGCGTCGGTGCACAACGCGTACGTGGAAGTGGCCAACTGGACAGTTCGCAGCAACTACTTCGGACCGCTCGTGGCGGACTCGGGGGGCTCGCACATAAAGGACCGTGGGGCAAATACGATAATAGAGGGTAATTTCTTCGACGGGACGGCCGTGCCGCTCTTTCTCGACCCCCCGGAGTACAGCGAAGGGTGGATGGAGCTTCAGCCGGGATTTGAGACGCTGACGCTTCGCAACAACGTGATTCGAAAGACCAACGACTTGCCGGTGAATGCTCAGGATTTTATCATTACGGGCTTTGATTTCTACGGCACGGAGAAGCCGATGAGGACGACGTTGATTTCGAACAACACGTTCATCCTGTCAGCAACCAGGCAGAAACAGTGGTCGTTCACGGTGATAGACCTTATCCCGAAGCCGCAGGTCGTCAAGTGGGACGGGAATATCTTCCTGAGGTACGTCGATGACAAAGACGCGACGCCTTCGGGGCTGACTTTTGTCGGCAAGATTAACCCTGTCGACAAGGACACGATTATAGAGATTGGGCCGAACAACTACTTGAGCGGGCAGGAGCCTCTCACCGTACAGTCTGAGGGGCGCGGGGAGGCCACCATCAAGAACTGGGAAAATATGACGTTGCTGCCGGCCATGACGCGTGACGAACTGGAGGCGACGCTCGGTGTAAATCTGCACGACGCAAAGGCGGCGGATTTCGGGCGCTTTGACCCGGAGACAAACGCGTGGTTCAAGGAGCACAAGGCAGGCGCGACGAGTAAGCCCTAGAGCCGGAGGACACTGCAGCCTTTAGTGGAAAGTGAACTACCGCGAGTGGCGCGCCAGACGGCGGACTTTCTCAAGGTGGTCTCAGGACCATTGCACGGGTAGAATACTGTGCGGTATGAGAATTGCTTAATGGTCCAACAGGTTCAGCAGATAGAAGGGAACGGCGCAAATGGAATGGAAGCTATCGGAAAACGAACGTCAGTATCTGCGCGGCCTGGCCGCAAAGCAGGCGCAATATGCGTCTCTCGACGTCATGTCCGAGCGCAAGCAGATGTGGTACGACCTCAACGACGGCAGTGCCAACGCAAAGGCGCCAATCATCGTGGAGACGTGGACCTTTGACCGGGATTTTCTGCCTGACAGCCTCTTGAAATGCTCAAGCGACGTCGGCCGGTCGATAGAGCGGCAACTTCTCAGAAACGTCCGTAATCATGAACTCATCAACGACGACAAAGTGATGCCGGACACTTTCGACATCGGGTGGTTCACACAGATAGACGAACTCGGGGTGAAGATAGAGAGCGAAACAATCAAGGACTCAGAAGGCGTCGAAACGGGCTATCGGTTTCTTCACCCCATAAAGGACATCAAGACGGATCTGGCTCTTCTGAAGCCTGCTACATGCAGCGTGGACAGGGAACGCACGGCCGCCTGGAAGGCATTTCTCGACGAACTCTTTGGGGGAGTGCTTGAAGTACGCGTGCGCACGGGCCTGTTCGGCGTCACGATGCTGACTTACAGGGTCGTTGAACTGATGGGTATGCAGGCCTTTTTCATGGCGATGTATGACGCTCCAGACGAGGTTCACAGGCTCATGGCCTTTCTGCGGGACAACGCTCTGGGCATGATGCAGTGGGCGCAGGATGAAGGTCTTCTGGTGCTCAACAACGGCAACCAGGAGAGTTTCGGGTCCAGTTTCAACTTCACCCGGTCCCTGCCCGCGGCCGGCTATGAAGGCGGACCGGCGAGACTCAAGGACATGTGGGGCAGCGCCAACAGCCAGGAGACGGTGGGAGTATCGCCTGCGATGTTCAGCGAGTTCTGCTTTCCCTACTACCGCGACGTGTGCGCACCGATGGGCCTTCTGTACTATGGGTGTTGCGAGCCTGCACATCCTTTCTGGGAAGACATCAGGCGCCTGCCGCATCTCAAAAAGGTGTCCATCTCCCGCTGGTGCGACCAGCAGTTCATGGGTGACGCGCTGCGGGGAACAGAAATCGTCTTCTCGCGAAAGCCTGATCCGAATTTCTTAAGCGTTGACCGCAGGCTTGACGAGGACGCCTGGGCGGCTCACATCAGGGAGACTCTTGAAGCGTCGCGAGGCTGCCAGGTGGAGTTTATCATCCGGGACGTCTACACCGTCCATGGCGACATCGGCAATGCGAAGCGGGCGGTCGAGGTGGCCAGGCGGGAGACAGACCGCCATTGCCGTTAAGACCTGCGCGACGACCGAGAAGTGGAGCGGTTCTAAAATCATGAGGAGACGAACCAACTCGAGAGGAACAGACAATGTCAATGAAACTCTGCGGTGTGATTGCGGTGCTGATGGTATTCGGCATGTGCGGATATTGCGCGGCGCAGGATGTAAAAGAGGTTACTATAACGGGCAACGTGCTCTGCAACCGCGCGACGATTCCGGTCGTATGGGACCAGTCGAGCCAGGACAAGGACCATTATCCGGTTATCTACGCATTCAGCGGGACCGACGAGATAACCGCGCAACTCAATGAGATAATGGACAAGTACTATCCCGACAAGGGGCTCGACGTCGAGACGGCTCAGAAGTTTCTCGATGAATTCACGAAGCGCCTGCGATACAACATCGAGGCGGGTGAACTGGCGGACAAGATGCACAAGGACAGCGAGTGGGGCAGCCAGATACTGGCGGTGACAGGCGTCGTGTACGAACAGGACGGGCGCAGGTGGATAAAGCCGAGTTCGTTTGCCGATGGCGTAATAAACTACCCGGCGAAGATGATAGCGCCGGACAAGCCGTTTGTGATGCCGGAGAATGCGCCGATAGAACTCGCGGTCAACGATACGCTTGCGATTAAGTGCGTACCGATTCCGGCGGGGAGTTTCCTGCAGGGGTCGCCTTTCTACCAGCAGCGCTATCAGGATGAATTCCCCCATGAAGTGGTGCTGACGAAGCCGTACTACATGTCGGAGACGCCTGTGACGCAGGAGGTCTTTGAAGCGGTCATGGGGAAAAACCCCGGTCCCACAAAGGGCCCGCAGTGCCCGGTGGAGAAGATCCCCTATGCGGATATTACCGAGTTCTGCAGGAGACTCTCGGAGAAGAACGGCATGACCGTGCGGCCGCCGACGGACCCCGAGGTGGAATATGCGGCGCGGGTGGGGACATCCAACCCGTGCTTTACCGAGAAGTACAAGGAGCAGATAAGCGAGGCCGGCGTCAAAGGCAGCACCACTCCGGTCAAGTCGATGAAGCCGAACGCATGGGGACTCTTTGATATGCTGTGCGGCGGTTGGACGGTGACGAGCACGTACAAGGTGGACAACGCGCGGGCCAAAGAAGTCGATCCCCAGGGCCCGGCGCGGGGCGAAGGTTCTATCCAGACGAACGAAATAGGACCGATGCACAAGTCGCGAGGTGGGTATCACTACGCCTTTATCCGTCCCAACATGCACGGCGCGGTGAGCGAAGACGGCGGGCTATGGGAAGGTGGGACGACGATATTCCGGATAGTGGTGGAGGGCAAATAGGAAAGACGCATACGTGCAAAATGCTTGAATTTCACCCGGTTTTCTCTATCATCGGCGCACGGAAATGAAATGATAACGGGGGCTGTCCGCAAAGGGGAGTCCTCATTTTTCCCTGAGAGTAATATCGCTTGCGGAGGATGGGAGAAAAGACAATGGGCAAAGTGAATCTGCCAAAGAAGTTTGTGAGCAAGTATCCGCACAAGTTTGCGGTGGGGAAGAAGAAGTTCCTGTCGGGCAAAAGGATACTGCCAAAGCCGATTACAGGCCAGGAGCCCCTGTCGGAACTCATAGAGAATACTTTCCTGGCGTATAACGCAGGGCGTCTGGCGGAAGTGTGCCAACTCTTCACGAAGAAGATGCTGGGTGCCGACGTAACCATCGGGATGAGCCTGGCGGGGGCGCTGACGCCTGCGGGGCTCGGTTCGGCGGCGGTCATTCCGCTCATCAAGGCTGGATTTGTGGACTGGATTGTCGCGACAGGGGCGAACCTCTACCACGACATGCATCACGCGATGAACCTGCCGCTTTTCAAGGGGTCGCCATTTGTGCTGGACCCACAACTGCGCAAAGTGGGGGTGGTGCGGATATACGACGTGCTTTTAGACTACAACGACGTCCTCATGGCGACCGACCACATATTGAGGCAGATACTGCTTCAGGACGAATTTCAGAAGGAGATGGGGACGGCGGAGCTGCATTACCTTCTCGGCAAGTACTGCGCGGAATTTGAAAAACAGGCGGGGCTTAAGGACGCAAGTGTGCTGGCGGCGGCCTACCGCGCGGGGGTGCCGTGTTTCTGCCCCTCGCCGGGGGACTCGACCATCGGGATGAATATCGCCGGACTGGAGCTTCGCGGAAGCAAGATGCGGATTAACCCTTCGCGGGACGTAAACGAGACGACGGCGATAGTACTCGGCGCCAAACGAAGCGGCGGAAAGACCGGCGTGCTGTTGGTGGGCGGCGGCAGTCCGAAGAACTTCACGCTGCAGACGGAGCCGCAGATACAGGAAGTCCTGCGTATCAAGGAGGCGGGACACGACTACTTCGTGCAGTGCACCGACGCGCGCCCGGATACGGGCGGGCTTTCTGGGGCGACGCCTTCGGAAGCGGTAAGTTGGGGTAAGGTGGACCCGCTGCAGTTGCCGGACGCCGTGGTGTGCTATATCGACAGCACGGTGGCGCTGCCGATGGTCACGCACTACGCGCTCTCGAAGCACAAGCCGCGCAAACTCAAGAGGCTCTATGACAAACTGCCTGCGCTCATGGAACTGGAAACAAAAGAGTACTGGAAGCATAACAAGAAGCTGTAAGTAAGCGGCGTTTGGCGATACTTGCCGGGGAAGAAATGGTCAAGGCAGAGGAACTTAAGAGTCTGGCCGGGGAACACGGGACACCGCTCTTTGTGGTGGACCACGAAGCGCTCCGGCGGAACTACGCGAAATTCCGGAGGCTTTTTCCGCGGGTGCAGGCATATTACGCGGTGAAAGCTAATCCCGAGCCGGAAATCGTGAAGACACTCTACGACATGGGGGCGAGTTTTGACGTCGCGTCGATGGCGGAGTTCAAGCTCGTCCACGAGAACATAAAAGGGCTTGGGGCGAAGGCGAGGCAGGACTTCATCTGGGACAAGATTATCTACGCGAATCCTGTAAAGGACAAGGCAACTCTGGAATACCTCGACCGCTACAAGCCTCTGGTGACTTACGACAATGTCGAAGAAGTAAAGAAGACAAAGAAGTACGCCCCCCACGCCGGGCTGGCGCTGAGAGTACGCGTGCCGAACACAGGGTCGATGGTGGAACTCTCCAGCAAGTTTGGCGCGGCGCCGGGCGAGGCGGTGGACCTCATTGAGGAGGCGCACAAGGCGGGGCTTGTGGTGGAGGGCTTGAGTTTTCACGTCGGGAGCCAGTGCACGAACTTTGAGAACTACGTGCAGGCGCTCTCCATCGCGTCGGCCATCATGGACGAAGCGTCAAGCAGGGGCTTTGCGATGAAGCTCCTGGATATCGGCGGAGGATTTCCAGCCAGGTATGACAATGGCGTGAGGCCTCTTGAGGAACTGGCGCGGGTGGTCAACTCTACGATAAAGCGTCTCTTCCCTGAGGACATTGAGATACTGGCAGAGCCGGGGCGGGCGATAGTGGCGAGCGCCGGGACGCTCGTAGCGGAGGTCATCGGCAAGGCATACCGCGACGGCAGGCGGTGCTATTACCTCAACGACGGGATATACGGGACGTACTCGGGGATATTCTTTGACCATTGCCAGTACAGGGTAAAGGCGTTCAAGCGCGGGGCGCGGGAGATATCCGCCGTGTTCGGACCCACCTGCGATGCGCTCGACGTAGTGAGCCAGACTGAAAGCCTGCCGGACCTCGCCGTGGGGGATCTCGTATACAGCGAGAACATAGGGGCGTACTCGCGGGCGTCGGCGACGTCTTTTAACGGATTTCCTCCCGCGAAAGTGGTGCATGTGAATCTCTGAGAGGTTATGCAGCCGGGCCTGAGGACGCCACCGGTAACGACCCCTTCATGACGATGACAGTGGCGACTCTGGCAGCAGGGCACGCGATTGATATCGACAGGTGCACGGAGAATTGCGGCGCGGCTCTGCAGGCTGCCTCTGGACTAAGTCCGGACAGGAGCACGAGTTAAAGAAGACCGGGCCCGCGGCATCACGCCGCGGGCCCTTTGCTTTTCCAGGAGAGAGCAATTCCGTTGCCGTCCCGGCATTGCCCTGCTGAAGTTTTTTTAATAAGTTTCTATTACACCATTGACAGAGCACGTGCCCACGATGTATATAACGGCCCGCCGATACGCAGGACGCATCGTACATCCGGGAAATTCGTTTAAGATGTTGGAAACAGTGCTTCCAAGCCTTCGCCTGCGCCGGCGGGCTCGCCTGAGCCGTTACGGCTGAACGCCCACTCGACAGGGCGATGGACGTTGCGTACTACACCAGGAAACCTCACCAGTCCCCTTGGGTGCATTTTGAAAACTGCATTTCCCGGCTTTCTCTCCGTCATTGTACTGAGTTTCTCCGTAGCATCCCCGGAGAGAGCCGTCAGCGCAATTGAAACCTACGGTGTTTTCAGGGTACAAGGAGGATGTGAGATGGCGCGGTTCTCGACAAGTGTGGCCGTTCGTGTGGCGCTTCTTATCGCACTCTTTGCCGCCAGTCTTGCTGTGTCCGGCGCGGCTCAGGCTGTAACTTACGAGGTAGGCCCGGGCAAGACCTACGCCAATATCGGCGACGTCCCGCTCGAGAGCCTTACCGCCGGTGACACGGTCTTGATTTACTACCGGACCACGCCCTACAAGGAGAAATGGGTCATATGCGCCCAGGGTACCGAGGCCAACCCGGTATCGTTTATCGGCGTGCCCGGCGCCGGAGGCGAGTTGCCGGTCATAGACGGCGACGGAGCCACGACCCGCTCGCAGTTGTCCTTCTGGTCCGATAACCGCGGACTTATCAAGTTCGGCGAATCAAGCATCCCTCCAGATGCCACGCCGAAGTACATCATTCTTGAAAATCTCGAATTCGCCAACGCCCGTGAAGGCTTCTACTTCACCGACGAAAGCGGAACCTCCACGCAATTTGCCCGAAACGCATCCGCTATATGGATCGTCAAAGGTGAAAACATCACCGTCCGCAACTGCATCATTCGCGATAGCGGCAACGGCTTCTTCACGTACTCCACTGACGACAACGTGTCACGCGATATCCTGCTGGAAGGTTGTTACGTCTACAACAACGGCGCCGATGCGAGCATATACGAGCACAACAGCTACTGCGAATCCCTTGGTATAACGTACCAGTACAACCATTACGGCCCGCTGCGAAGCGCCGCCCTTGGCAACAACCTTAAGGATCGCTCCGGCGGGATGGTAATCCGTTACAACTGGATCGAGAGCGGCAACAAGCAACTTGATATTGTCGACCCCGAAGATTCAGGCACCATCGGCACCGACCCAGCATATGACAACGCGTTCATCTATGGCAACTACCTCCTCGAAGACATGACCGGCAACCGCCAGGTATGCCACTTCGGCGGCGACATGGGCGGTGTCTACCGCAAGAACCTATTCTTCTACAACAACACCCTCGTATCGACGCGTACCGACGCCACGACGGTGTTCCGCGCCAGTAACACCGGCTTCGTCGACTGCCGCAACAACATCCTCTATGTTACCGCCGCTGGCAACACACTCGAAGTATCAAACGACTCCGACGGTGTGGTAAACATGACTCACAACTGGCTCAAGACCGGGTATCTCCTCACGGGCGGCAGCGGAGGCACCGTAAATGACGACGGCACCTCCGTCACCGGAACGTCCCCCGGCTTTACAAACGAAGGCGCTCAGGACTATACGCTTGCGGCGGGTTCTCCGTGCATAGACGCGGGGACGTCTCTCCACGCAACGGTCCTGCCCGACCATAGCCTCTATTACCAGTACGTAAAGCACCATGATTACGAGGTCCGCCCGAATGACGGTGCGATAGATATCGGCGCAAACGAGCGCCCGGGCGGAACCGTTGCTGATCTAGTTATTACCACGACGAGTCTCCCCCCCGGGATTATAAACAACGCCTATTCCCAGGCCGTCGTTGCCACCGGTGGACAGTACCCCTACTCATGGTCGATCATCTCGGGCAGCCTTCCATCGGGGCTCTCGCTCAGTTCGTCAAGCGGTGTCATAAGCGGGACGCCCACGGCGTCGGGGACCGCCAATTTCACCGTTCGGGTGTCTGACTCCCAGGGGACGCCTGATACGGACGACCAGGCCCTCTCAATAAATATCACCCTTGAGCCGATCGTGGTAAAACTACCTCCACGCATGCGCGATGCATGGCAGGGGCTGCCATACTCGCAGCAGCTTTCGGCTGACCAGGGTCTGCCGCCATATACCTGGTCGGTCATCTCAGGCAGCCTGCCCTCAGGTTTGAGCCTGAGCAGTTCAACCGGCGTAGTGAGCGGTACCCCGTCTTCCCTCGGGACTTCCAATTTCACCATACAGGTAGCGGACTCCCAGGGCACTCCCGATATCGATACGAAGGCGTACTCGATAACGGTCGTCTCTGCGCCTGCCGGGACTCTCCGCTACGTTTCAAGCGGCGGCAGTGACGCCTGGCCCGGCACTCTCGCACAGCCTTGGGCTACTCTCCAGCACGCCGTGGACTCGATAGCCGCCGGCGACATAATCCTCGTGAAACCCGGAACTTATGCCGGCGTGAGGATTTCGAATTCCGGTTCAGCCGGTTCGCCCAAGACCATCTGCTCCGAGACCATCGGCGCAGCCGTCCTCAACGCCCCCTCTGCAAGCCAGGCCTTGAATGCAAACGTCGAAATCGAAGGCTCCGGCACCATCAGTTACTGGATCGTTGACGGATTCACGATTGACGGCGTCAACAAGACCTATCGGTGCGCCTACTTCAACAACACCAGCCACATCACGCTCTCCAATTGCGATGCCTTCCAGGGATCGAGCACCGGCATATACGCCGTCTTCAGCGACTACCTCGCCGTTGAGGACAACAAGGCGTATGACATGGGTGGCAGCGGCATTTACGCCCAGTCGTCCGCCGACAACGGCGTCATTCGCGGCAACATAAGCCACAATAACGCCTCGAGCGGCATCAAACTCGACGGATACAAGTACAGTGGCGGCGATGGAATAATGTCCAACTGGCTCATCGAGGGCAACCAGTCCTACTTTAACGTAAACGGAATAGACCTCGATGGCGTCGAAACCACGACAATCAAGAACAACCTCGTCTATTTCGGCTCCGGCAAATCCGTCAACATGGTCTGCAATAACGGCAATACATGCCCCCGTAATAACCGCATCCTGAATAACACCATGGTCAACAAGGAGACCAGTTACTACTGCGTCTTCATCTTTAACGAGTACGGCGCTCCCGAAGGCGTAGGCAACAAACTCTTCAACAATATCATGTACCACTACTCGACCGCTGTAAACCGCGGCAGCATATGCCTCGACACGGCCGCGCTTACCAATTTCGAATCCGACTACAACGTCGTCATGAACGCCTTTGGCTTTGACGACAACTCGACTTATGAGAACTTCGCAGCATGGCAGAGCCGAGGTCTCGACACGCATTCCCTCCAGGCGGCTGACACGGCGCTTTTCGTCGACCCTGCCGGCTACGACTACTATCTCAAGTCCGATTCACCCGCCAAGGAC
>CALMGO010000529.1 GCA_937863625.1 uncultured bacterium | reverse complement strand
TGCGGATATCCTCCAATGTTCGCGCGATATCGACTGACACTGTTCGGTACGGCTCCCTTTCCGCGCGAACAAATCCGAGTTCGACGAACAGGCGGCATGCGTCGACATTCTCCGATGAGATATTAGGCGCCATTCTCAGCAAGAGGCACCTTCGATGCGCATATTCATTTTTCAGCGCTGCCGCGACGTTCTTGAGGTCTTCCAGGTCTTCTGTCTTGTTCCTGCGCCAGAGCGGGCCCCAGTAGACATATGCAATGCCACGCTTAAAGACAGGAACAGTCGCTATCCTGACCTGGGCCATGCCGACAAGACGGTCGCCGACATGCACCACCATTCGCGAGACCCCCTGCCGGGGAAAGATTTCTTGAGCAAAGTCCCATGCCTGGTAGATGCCGGCATCGTCAAAGCACCCCATGGTTTCATACCACGCCTTACGACTGAGCAAATCGCACTGTGCTGTCACGCGCGGTGAAAGGCTCATAATTTTGCCTCCCCGGGCGGCTGTCCTCTTCTCGCGCGCGAAGCAGCGAGACTTCTTTTCACACGCTGAAGCCTCCATAGCCAGCTAAATGCTCCGCGGACCTTGAGCCAGTGCTCGATGCTTCTTCCGTCCACGTCTCCCCAGAAACGACCTCGCAGAAACTCGTCACCTGCAATGCGCGCGGTCGCCAGCTCAATGGAGTAGGCGCGAGTGTACCCGGCCTCGCGAGCCAGCTCCAAGGTGCGTGGGCTGTAACTGCCGTGAGGGAAAGCTACGGTCCTTACCGGCGATCCAAGAAGCGTCTCAAGCTCAGCACGAGACTGTGCCAGTTGCCGGCTGGCTTCGTCGTCACCGAGCTCAGCCAGGCGTTGGTGCGTCAATGTGTGAGACCCTATCGAAATAAGCGAACCGGCAGCCTGACGCACCTCGTCAGCGGTCATGATGAACTCGGTGCGGTCGGGCGAGCCGTCGCGCATCTGCCAGACGGCCGTTTGTCCGAGGGATGCAGAGGGGACGAATATCGTGGCGGGAATCCCCCTGGCCGCGAGCTCCGGCAGGGCACTGTCGAGAATGTTTTCGAAGGCGTCGTCAAATGTCACCGCCAAGGCAAGTGAATGGCTGGCCACGCATTCGGAGACATCCAGCGCCACAGGTTGCCCCGCCGCCAGCAGCATGTCCATCTGGCGAGCAAAGGCCGCACGTTCCCATGGCAGGACCCCATGGTAATAAAGTATGACAAGTTCACTCGACGGTATCCCCAGTATGCGAAGCAGCAGGCGCTTGGGATAGAGCCATAACACGTAATAGAGAAGACTCAGGGCAGTCGTTGCGGTTACTGTCATTTGCCTCTTCCACGTGTGAGAGACACCTGTGCCCCCCTCGACACCCATAAGGTGGTAAGAGAGCGCTTTCAGGCACGCATTCACTTTCGAACGCAGAGCGAGGCTATCTCTGCCCACCGCGCGAGTGCAAAGGAACTTCAGCCCCCACGCCAACAGACGCACACTGTCGCCAAAAACAAAGATTGCGTTTGCGACCCACGCGGCGAGAGCACCTCTGTTTTTGGCGTAATACTTTACCATGCTCTTTCTGCGCTCAATGCGCATGTCGCGCGCGGCGGCCGCTCCGCTCTGCCCGATCAGGTGGACAATCTCGGCCTCATGGTAAAAGACGATTTTCCAGCCGGCCCTGCTCATGCGAAGACACCAGTCGGTCTCTTCCGCGTACATGAAGAAGCGCTCATCCATCCCGCCGAGCTGTTCATAGACCACGCGCCTTACGAGCATGAAACACCCGGCCACAACCTCGACTTCGCGCGTATCGTTGTGGTCCCACCAGTGCATCTGGGCGCGGCCGAAGAACCTGTTCTTCCTGAACACGGAGGCAAGGCCGGTCGCCGAGAGCAGCATGTTCACGAGTCGCGGATACATAAACGTCGTGTACTGCGGGGAACCATCTGCGTCCCATACGCGGCATCCTGCAACGCCGATATCTTTCCGTTCCCGTATGAAGGCAAGCGTTTTAGTGATGGCTTTATCAAGAATGACGGTGTCGGGATTGAGGAGCAGGAAAAAGTCACCATGCGAAGCGGCCATGCCTTGATTGTTGCCGCCGGCGAACCCGGCGTTGCGGGTGTTGGCAATTATACGCGCCTGCGGAAAGTCGAACCTGACCATTTCGACGGAGCCGTCGGTCGAGGCATTGTCAACTACTATGACTTCAAACTCTATACCGCGCGTTTCGCCGTAAACGGACACAAGACACGCCTTCAGCATGTCGCGCGTGTTATAACTGACTATTATTATGGACAAATCCATACTTTGCTTCCCTGCGAAGTAAATACACGTCACGTGCAGCCAACGGCTAACCGAGCTTCAGATTGCTTCCCACGTATCTCAGGGTCAGTTCGGTCGATAACATAAGCCCGACCTGCATCCTGTCGGGGAACCCCCTCTCTATGTTGCGCGACACGAATCCCGAAAGCGCCTCCGCGTTGTAAAGAGGGGCGCTGGCCATTTTGTCTATCACAAGCTCCCGACGGCACAGGGCGGCGAGTCTCTCGTTCACCGTTTCCGCGAGTTTTCTTCCTACGGCGCGACCAGGCTTGAGAAAACCCAGCTTGGCGCCAGCCTTTCGCGCCACCCTTGCGCTCAAGAGAATCGAGCTTTGCAAGAGTGCCGCGGCGTCGGACACGCGAAGCGGACGCGCAGGAAGTCCGGTGCACAGCGGCACATCGGCGATCTCGGGATTCAGGCGCATAATCGCGCGGCGCATTGCAAGCCCTGATTTCTTGAGAGAAGGCACGAGCTTAAAAGCCACGTCCAGCAGGGCATTGCTGCATAGCGGCACTACCTGCCGGTAAAAGAAGTTGTTGAAAGTCACGCTGCAACCGCCGGCCCCCTGAAGCGTTCCGAATGCGTAAAAGTGCTCCAGTCGGTGCCACGCGTCGCGAGTCGTATCCTCCGCCATAATCGTACTGACCTCATCGGCAAGCATGCGCGCACGACCGTCGGCATAGTCCGTCCTGAAAAGACTCTCTTCATACCCGCTTGAAAGACCTAACTGCCACTCCAGGAGTCTTTTGAGGTCCACGCCGTTGCCGCCGCGGGTGTGGCTTCGATAGTACTTGCCGCGGAGAATCTCGCCCCCAATGCCGCTCACGGACTGGACAGAGCCCTTGATGGACTGCCTATTGGCCGAAGGGGATGCAATGACGTTTAGACAATCGGTCTCTCCATCCGAAAGCCTGTGAATCATCGTCAGGTCACTCTCGAAATTGGCGGCAATGTCCTCCAGCGGAGAGACCTGCAAGTGTTCAGTGCCGCAGAGCGACGCGAGACGCCGGGCCGCAGCCGTGTCTCTCTCGTCAATATCGACAATCGTCCTTGCCGTGAAATGACGTCCGGCCTTGACCGCGGCTGCGAAGTTAAGCCTGCTATCAAGTCCGCCGGTAAGTTCCACCGTAACAGGCGC
>CALMGO010000528.1 GCA_937863625.1 uncultured bacterium | reverse complement strand
GTCGCAGTCGGCAGCGGCAATAAACGCGACGACGCCGTCGGCGCCCTCCGCGGTGAGCGGCCAGCCGAGGGCAACGGCCTGATCCACCCGGGCGACATCTCTCAAGACCGCTTCGATTTCACCAAGCTCGACGCGGTGGCCGAGGATTTTTATCTGATAGTCGATGCGCCCGAGGTACAGATATTCGCCGGATTCCAAAAGGACCGCTTTGTCCCCGGTGCGATAGAAGCGCAGACCCTCAAACGCCGCGGCGTCAAGCGTTACAAAGCGCTCCCGCGTCTTCTCGGGCTCCCGCCAGTAACCCGGCGCCGTCTGGGGGCCGCACACGAGCAATTCACCGGCCTCTCCCGGCGGGGAAATTCTCAAATCCTCGTCGACGATGACGGCGGTCAGCCCCTCGAAGGGACGTCCGATGGGAACGGCGCCCTTGACGCACTGGGAAGGAGAAACCGCACTATCCCAGCGGTATGCAAGGCATGCAACTGTGAGCTCAGTGGGCCCGTAGAGATTTTCAACGGTGGAGGACGGCGCGGCGTCGAGCCACGCCTGAGCGACCTCAGCGGTGAGGACCTCGCCGCCAAAGAGGCTCCATCGCAGCGACGGCATGGCGCCGGGGCGCAGGAGATTCTTGCGGCGCGAGAGAGCCGGAACGGAAGGCACCGAGCACCATATCGTCACGGCATGCCTGGCAACGAACCGGTCCGGCACGAGAAGGTCGATGGGCTGCATCGAGCAGACACATGCGCCGTTTCCCCACGCTCCAAAAAGGTCAAATACCGAAGGGTCAAATGTCTGGTCGAAAGTCTGCGAGAAACGGTCATTACTCGTAATCGAATACCTTCGCGTCGCGACATCGACAAAGTGCAGCACGTTGCCATGAGAGACGCTTACTCCCTTTGGCTCGCCGGTGCTGCCGGACGTGAAGAGGATGTACGCGATATCTTCAGGGCCGAGGGGCGGGAGCGTATCGAGCGGTGTCGAAGATTCGACCTCCGGACGGGATAAGACTTGCACTCCGGCCACAGACAGACCGCGAGATTCGTTTGCGGGAAAGAGGATAAGCGGAGGTCTTCCCATGCCGCCAAGCACTTCCTCGAGCTGCGCGGCGCTCTCCCGGTCCACGATAATAGCGTCGAGATCGGCGCGGCGGATCATGAAAGCGGTCCTTTTGACGGGAAACGCCCTGTTGAGCGGCACAAATGCCGCTCCGCTCATGAGCGCGGCAAGCACGCCGACGTAGGATTCCTCGTCGCGGTAGGCAAAGACTCCCACGCGGCCGGCGCCTCGCCCGAGGGCCGCAACGATGGCCGAGGCCCACTGTCGCGCGGTCGCCTCCATGGCGCTGTATGAAAGCACGGCGCCTTTGACGGTCAATGCGGGGGCATCGGGAGACTGCGCAGCGTGCGCGAGAAAACCGCTGAGCAGCGAACGCGGGAGCGCCGTGTCGGGGGATGCGCGCCGGGCGGTCATGAGCCCCCTGCCCTTTTTGCACGATCCAGCAGAAAAGCGCGTATGGCGGCGACGTTTATGAGCTCCACCATGACATCCGCGCTGATCTCGGAGTCAGTTTCGGCCTCAAGCGCAAGCATGAGGTCGATGTGGCGGAGCGAGTCCCACTGCGGCACCGAGAGGTATCCCGTGTCGTCGCGCAGGAGTTGCGGAGATATGCCGAGTACGCCTGCGATGAGTTCTTCGGCGTTTTTCATGGACACTCTCACACCTTTCGCCAGGACTTCATGGTCACACACGCAACGACGAGCCGCGCGGCAAATGACCGTCAATCAGGAATATATACCTTGCGCTCAATGAGTTCAAGTCCGTGCTCGACAAGCGCCTTTGCGTCGGCGGCGTCGAAAAGAAGGCCGCTCTTCGTGAAGCCATGAACCGTCCCATCGGCGCGCAGCACATCTTCAAGAAGCACCACGTTTCGCTTCATGCCGGTCCTGAGCGCATGCGACGAGTATGCTATCGTTTCGGCGCCGTTGACTATCTTAATCTCGTACGGCGTTTTTTCGAAGAGGAGTTCCCGCGTTCTCGGATGGAGCTCCTCCACCGCGTGCATGATGGTGAAGTACTTGCCCATGCGTGCGCCTACCCCGACGATAATCCCGCGGCAATCGGCGAGCTTCAGGAACGGCGACTGCGGACCAAACGCCGTGCCGAGATGGTGAGTGGCGGTAAGGGCGTGCGCATTAACGCCCCATGCGGCCACGGGGTGTGTCGGCTGCATGCTCCGGGTCACGCCGGGCATCCTGCGAAACACCTCGGTGAAAAGCCCCGTCTTTGACGGAGTCCTGCGAACGTCGAAGGTGTCATGCGAGTGCACATATTCGGATTCGGTGCCACTGAAGGGAGACGTTAGAACGAGAAGCGTCCCTTTGTCGCCGAGCAACTTCTGGAGAAGTGTGACGAATTTGACCGCGTTCATGCCAGGCACGCGACGGACCACTTCGTCGATGGAGCAATGCACCATTACGGTGGCGCCGGGTGTCACGCCGATGCGCTTCAGGCACTCGGAGAATTTCTCTTCGCCCATCGTGCGGCGGTCGAGAAAGCCCCGAGCGCGCCGCATGCCGCGCCGGAGCAGCGTGTACGGGGCCTTAAGCCATATGTGAGCCTGAATGAAGGCCTGAATGGAACGCCACATAATTCGAACCTCTCTTTGCTCGCAGTCAACCTCAGACCGCGTGCGGGTCGGCGTTATGAACCATCAGCAAAAGCACGTCAAGGAAGAACTTTGCGGCCCAGTTGGGGTACCGGTAGCGAAGGTACTCCCCCCAGAGGGGCTGCGACCCGGCAACGCCCCCGCACGTCGGGAGGTGTTTCGGGTTTGCGTCCTGAAGTCCGCAGATGCCTTTGATAATAGATTCCGCTGTTTCTTTATACACCGAGGGGCCGTCAGCATGGGCGACAAACCGGAGCAACACTCCCGCCAACTGCGCTTCTCCTGTGAGGCATCTCCAGGACACCCGCGGCGCCCATCGGTCATCGTAGCGGCCGTGAAGACGTCCCTCTGTCACGTAACGAGACAGCACGCCGTCAGTCGCACGCCTTGCGGCGTCGATGAAGCGGCTGTCGCCAAGCTGCATGCCGACACCAAAAAGCCCCTCGATTGCATAGGAGATCGTGTGGAGCAGAGGAGCTTCGCCGGGTTTGAAAACGTTATTTTCGAACCAGCCTGCCGGGTTCTGCTGGCCGAGAACCCACTCACAATTATTCTTTGCGGCGTCCACCCAACGGGATTGGCCGAACACGGCTCCCGCTTGCGCGAGCGCCCATGCGGCGCGAACGTTATACGTCT
>CALMGO010000527.1 GCA_937863625.1 uncultured bacterium | reverse complement strand
CAGGAGCCACCCGGTCCTGCCGGGGATGACGACTTCCTTTGCCCCGTCGACGTCATACGATATGACCGGCACGCCTGCAAGCAACCCTTGAGGCAGCACCCTCGCGAGCCCCTCGCGAAGCGAGCAGTGCACAAGGAGATCCATCGCGCCTACCATCGCAGGCACTTCGTGCGACTCCACGAGTCCGGCGAATATTATCGAGTCGTCAACACCAAGACGGTGCGCCTGTGCGGCGAGAGAGTCCCTCAGTATGCCGTCTCCGACCAAAAGGACCCTTGCTTTGGGAAACCGTTCCAGCACGGCCGGCATCGCCTCGATGAGGTACTGGTGGCCTTTGAGGTCGAAAAGGCGGGCGACTTTGCCGATGACCGGCGCATCCGGCGGTATGCCGAACCGCTCACGCATCTTTTCACGATGTTTGCCGGCGTCAAGAAATGCGTCCACTTCCATGCCGCTGTAGATAGTCGTAAATTTCTCGCGCGGCGCAACGGCGGCCGCGACGGCCTGTTCGGTCATGGCGTCACACACAGTCACGATTGCATCGGTCCAGGAGGCGGCCCTTTTCTCCAGCGCGACGAACAGGAGGTTTTTGAGGAAACTTTCGTTGGCGTGAAAAGGCATCCCGTGAATCGTGTGCACGACGGCGGGGACGCGCACGGCGTGTGCAGCCGCGCGCCCGAGTATTCCGGCCTTACTCGAATGCGTGTGGACTATATCAGGCTTTTCAAGGCGGAGTATGTCCTTCAGCGCGCGGTAGGAAGCGTAGTCAAGGCGAGGGTTTATCGCGCGGCGCATCTGGTCGACGATTATCAGCTTCACGCCGTTGGCAAGCGCCCTCTTTACGAGCTCGCCTTCGGGGCCAAGCGCGGGACCGGTCACAAGCGTCGTGTCCCAGCCGGGTTTGCGGTTAAAACCCTCAACCGTCAGGAGCGTGTTTTCCTGCGCCCCTCCAAGGATGAGCCTCGTGATTATGTGTACGACGCTGGGCACCGCCCTCCCCCATGGATCAACCCTTAGTGATAGAACACTCCCATCAGGCACAGTCCGTGCGGCGGCGCGGTAGGGCCCGCTACGCGCCGGTCGCATGCGGCCAGGATATCAGCCATCGCACCAGGGGCGGTCTTGCCCTTGCCGACCTTAACGAGCGTGCCGACGACTATTCTGAGCATCATGTAGAGAAATCCCCTGCCGGCAAAACAGATGTCGAGACAGTCGCGGGACTCGACAAATTCTATCGACGTAATTGTCCGGACGGTGTTTTTCTCGATCGAGCCTTCGGCTCTGAACGAGTTGAAATCGTGGGTACCCACGAGATACGCCGCCGCCTCGCGCATTTTGCCGACGTCAAGCGGCCCGCGCACCCACCACGAATAACGACGGTCGATGACGGGCCTCACGGGCCGGCGGCTCATTCTGTAACGGTAGAGTTTGCCTTTGGCGTTTCTGGTCGCGTGAAAAGAGCAACTCACATCCTCGGCAGAGAGCACTGCAACGTCGCGGTCAAGGTTGGCGTTTATCGCACTGACGAGGCGCGAGGCGGCCAGGTTCGTCTGAGTGTGGAAATTGGCCACAAGCGCCGCGGCGTGTACTCCGCTGTCGGTTCGCCCGCTGCCCGTCAATCTCGCCTTTTCCCCTGTAACGCGGCTGATCGCCTCTTCGACGGCGCCCTGCACGGTTCTCATGCCCGGCTGCACCTGCCAGCCGGCAAAGTCCGTCCCGTCAAACTCTATGACGAGTTTGACGTTGCGTTTCTTCGCCTCTTTTGACTCACGCCGGTTCGGCAATCGCGCCTCCACACGGTCATATGAGCAGTTGAGCGATCTGCACGGCGTTAGTGGCCGCGCCCTTGCGGAGGTTGTCGCTGACCACCCAAAGATTCAGGCCGTTTTCAACAGACTCATCCTCGCGAATACGTCCGACGAAGGTCTCGTTTTTGCCGGCCGCCTCTATGGGGGTCGGGTAGACTCCCCCGCGCGGATCGTCCACGACGATGACGCCGGGCGCCGCCGATAGGAGCTGCCTTGCACGCGGGGCCGTTATTTTCTTTTCGGTTTCGACATTGACCGCTTCGCTGTGTCCGATGAATACCGGAACGCGAACGCAGGTGGCCGTCACGCGGATATTCTGGTCGCCCATGATTTTGCGCGTTTCGTTGACCATCTTCATCTCCTCTTCGGTGTAACCGTTGGGCTCGAAGGGAGTGCGGTTGGGTATCTCCGGCAGGCAGTTAAACGCTATCTGGAACGGATACACCTCGGGAGCAACGTCCTTGCCGTCAAGAACGGCCCTTGAGAGCGCCGCAAGTTCATCTATCGCCTCTCGCCCGGTGCCGCTGACCGCCTGGTAGGTCGAAACCACGATGCGCGTAATGCGCGACTCGTCGTAGAGGGGCTTCAACGCGACGACCATCTGAATAGTCGAGCAGTTGGGGTTGGCGATTATCCCCTTGTGCTCTCCGACCGCCTGGGGGTTTACCTCCGGGACGACAAGCGGGACATCCGGGTCCATGCGAAAGGCATTGGAGTTGTCCACGACGACTGCGCCCGATTTGGCGGCTATCGGGGAGAAGTGCCTGCTCATCTTCTTCGGAATGGAGAAGAGGGCGATATCCACGCCTTTGAATGATTCCTCGGTCAGTTCCTCAACCGCGAATTCCTCGCCGCGAAAGGTCATAGTCTTACCGGCACTTCGCTCTGAGGCCAGGAACTTTATCCTCTTAACAGGAAATCCGGTTTCCTCGAGGACGTCTCTCATTGTATGGCCGACGGCTCCCGTCGCGCCAACCACAGCTACATTGACTGCCATTTCCCGTATCTCCTACTTCCATCTGACAATGCGTTCGGCCTCCGCGTCGCTCATGACGCACGCCGATCGCAGATCCGCGATAAAACGTTCGGCATCCTCCCAGTACCCCGCCGTAGGCCGTACTTCGGCGGCTCGGGAAGTCCAGTACTCATTGAGCATGTGCATGAATATCTCGCGCACATACTTGGCCCACATGGAAGAGAGAGCTACGCACGAATCGCTCTCTTCCGCGCGGACCACAAACCTTACATGCATACCCCGTCCATCCCGGCCGGTCAAGACGTATGCGCTCTCGTTTTCAGTTTCTCTAAATATTCCTATCGCGGCATCCGGAAAAACCATGTCCAGAAGCCCCGCGTAGAACTTTCTGCCGCCTTGCCTGTCAACCGTCAGGTAGACGCCTTCGCCGGCGTACTCGTCCCACAGCCGCCGCATGAGTATTGCAGCGCGGCCGAAGAGTATCATCGCTTTGTTGCCGGTTCTCAAGAGCAGGTCGTTGTAACGATTTTCGTCCACTACACAAAACGCGCTCCACACGTGCGAGAGACCGCCGCTCGACAACTCGACGGCAGTCGCTTGCTGGAGTGTCGCAAGTCCCTCAGTGCTGATTTCGCGCGGCAGGATACAATCCCCGCACGAATACCACGGGAGCTTCTGGGCCTCAAGAGCCCCTTCGGCAGCGTACCTCGTGAGAAAGTCCGCGAGTGTCACAGGCATCTTGTCCGGGGCGCCGACAAAGGCGAACACCGCCTTTTCCAGCCCGGAAAGCCCTCGAGATCGCGAATAGACCTTCTTGCTATCGGCAACAGTCACCGCGGCGCCGTGGCGCAGGAACCGGCTGACCGGCCAGTGGGAGGCATCAGCACTCTCCCGTGCGGTCCTCAAGGCGCTGCCCGCGACAACCAGCGGTCCAAGCCGCGGGCCGTATCCCGCCTCGTCGATTCCTGCCAGGATCACCTGCTTTTCGCCCCGTGTAGTGGCCAAGTCCGTCAGGGACAAGCATTTTAGTGCTTGCGCGCCAAAAGTCAAATCACGGTCGCGGCCGCCCGGCTGTTAAGTCGAGGCACGATTGTGTACAATGGCGGGGCAGAAACCTCTAAAATGCGTCTGAGGGATGAGTCAAAATGACGAAAAGCAAGAGAGTCCTCGTCGCAATGAGCGGCGGCGTCGATTCAAGCGTGGCCGCCGCGCTGCTTTCGAGACGCTATGACGTCGTCGGCTTTCACATGACCAAGACCACCCTTCCCGGCAAAAGCGACGAGGCCTGCATTTATGACGAGGAAAGCGTCGCTTCGGCGGCCGCGGCAGCCGACATACTCGGGATTCCACTCAGGGTCGTAGACGCTTCGAGCAACTTCGACCGGCTGATCCAGGATTTCGGGATGAAGCTGATCGAGGCGCGGGAGGGGTA
>CALMGO010000526.1 GCA_937863625.1 uncultured bacterium | reverse complement strand
CCCCCGCGGCTACCGCTGGCGGCACCGCGTTGGAGAAAATATACGGTCGCGACCGCTGCGTCAGGTATTCGACAAGCGCGGCCGAGCCTGCCACAAAGCCCCCGCACGACCCGCCCAGCGCCTTTCCGAGCGTGCCCGTTATGATGTCGACACTCACGCCGTACTGTTCTGGTGTACCTCGGCCGGTCTTGCCGAGGATGCCTGTAGCGTGCGAATCGTCGACGACGACAAAGGCGCCTGCCTTCGCGGCCAGAGACGTCATTTCGGGTAGTTTGCCCGTGTCGCCTTCCATGGAGAATACGCCGTCAGTGATGACCATCTTCACGCGTGCGTCCGTGTCGGACGAGAGGTCCTTCTCCAGCGCGGCCATGTCTCCGTGTGAATAAATATGGCGGCGGGCCTTTGAGAGACGTATGCCGTCGATGATGGATGCGTGGTTGAACCCGTCGGAGAAAATCGCGTCCTTTTCACCCATCAGCGCCGGGATGAGTCCCATGTTGGCGGCCGAGGCGGAAATATACACAAGAGCGTCCTCGGTCCCGAGAAATTTCGCGAGTGCGCCTTCAAGTTTCCTGTGAAGGTCGAGCGTACCGCATATAAACCGTACCGACGCCGTGCCGTTGCCGTACTTGTCAAGCGCGGCCTTGGCGGACTCGATTACCTTCGGGTGCCCTGCAAGTCCGAGGTAGTTGTTGGACGAGAGCATCAAGACCTGCCTCCCGTCCATCTTCACGCGCGCACCCTGTCCGCTTTGAAGGATGCTGACGTGATGATAAAGGTTTTGCTCCTTAAGACACGAAAGTTCCGCCTTCAGCACACTGTCAAGCCTGTCGCTCATCACCTGCCCCCTTGCGTCCGCGTCCGCTTCCTTAATTGCCCAGCGACCTGAGCGGCGGCGGAATACGCCCGCCCCTTTTTATGAATTCGCGTGCGCCGAATGCACTCACCGGCATCACCACCGCATATCCCAGGAGACCCTTGTGGCCGGCAAATTCCACCCTGTCGCCGACTTTCTTGCCGACAGCCGGTATTATCCTGACTCCGTTGGTCTTGTTGTTTACCACGCCGATTGCCGCCGTGTCGGCTATTATTGCCGAGATTGTCTCCTGCGGCGTGTCGCCGGGGACCACTATCATGTCAAGACCGACGGCGCAGACGCTCGTCATGGCCTCAAGTTTCTCAATCGATAGAGACCCTCTTATCACCGCCTGTATCATGCCCTCGTCTTCGCTGACCGGGATAAATGCTCCCGAAAAGCCGCCGGGACGGCTCGTGGCCATTGCGCCGCCCTTTTTGACCGCGTCGTTTAAGAGTGCAAGAGCGGCCGTGCTGCCGGGCGCGCCGGCTGACTCGATGCCCATCTCCTCGATAATATGGGCCACCGAGTCGCCCACGTCGGTAGTAGGGGCAAGAGAGAGATCAACGCTTCCAAATGCGACCGAAAGCTCAGCAGCGACTTCAGAGCCGACCAGTTCGCCCATGCGCGCTATCTTGAAAACCGTGCGTTTTATCGCTTCGGCGAGTTCGCTGAATTTAGCCCCGCCGAGCGCGCGAATGGTGTCGAGGACGACGCCGGGACCCGATATTCCAATATTTATGACCGCGTCGCGCTGGCCGATGCCGTGATGCCCGCCCGGCATAAAGGGGACGTCCTCCGGTATATTGGCGAAAACGGCCAGCCGCCCGCATCCGGCGGATTGTCTTGTCGCGGTGAGAGCGGCGGTTTCCTTTATGATGGCGCCCATGCGGGCGACCGCGTCCATATTGATGCCCGCCTTTGTCGTTGCGACATTGACAAACGACATCACGTATTCGGTCTGCGCGAGCGCGTGCGGAATCGAATCAATAAGCACCTCGTCCGAAGGCGTCATCCCGCCGTGCACAAGTGCCGCAAAGCCTCCGATAAAGTCGACACCGATTTCCTTAGCCGCGCGGTCCATGGCCAGCGCTACCGGCGTGTAATCGCTCGCGCCGGTGGCCGCGGCCACCAGCGATATCGGTGTCACCGCCATGCGCTTGTTTACTATCGGGATGCCGTAGCGGCGTTCTATTCCCTCGCAGACCGACACGAGTCGCCCGCCCATGCGCAGTATCTTGGCGGTGATCTTCTCCGTCAGGGTCGCCATATCGCCGTCCGCGCAATCGAGAAGGTTGACCGAGAGCGTGACGGCCCTTATATCGAGCCCCTGCATCTCGACCATCCTTATGGTCTCGAAAATCTCCTCCGGACCGAACGTAAGCATACAACCCCTTGGTGCGCGAACCCTGCCCTGTTGACGTGAATTTCTCAAAAAACAAGTGTAGATGCCCCCCCCGGCAAGTCAAGGAAATCCACAGCTTCATGGCTCTGCGGCCCCCGCCGTTGACGTCTGCAGTTGCCGTCGGAGACGTCCACGGCATGACCGGCCGCCGAAAATGTTCGTCCCGGCGGTTTGACAGGTTTTGATATCGGGATATATTCTCATAGGAAGCAAAGGGGTCTGGCAGCCCTGAGAGCACACAAAGCGGTAAAAGCATCGGACTGCCTGCATTCCCACGCGGTTTTTGACTCGGCAAGAGGATATTCCAGGTTCCTAAAGTCATCCTGCAGGGGCAAAGAGATGGAAAAAATCAGTATCGTGCGCAGGCGCCTCGAAATGCCGCCCACCCAGGCAGAGTTGCGGGCCAGGCAGCGAATGGAATCAGCCGATGATCCGGGGGGCACGACGCTTGCTGTGATGAGCGAGCCGGCCAACAGGATTACGCCGGTTCTTGCGGGTGATTCCGCAATGAAGGTGGACTTGAGCGATGAGGCCCGGCGCGAGCTGTGGTCCGCGGGACATCTCGAAGAAAGCGCTTCTAACCGCCGCAACTTCATAGTGGAAGCCGAAAAAGCCAACGAAGACGGTCAGGTGGTTCTGAAACTTCAATTCATGAAGCCCGACTATTTCCTGCGTTTGCTGACAACCGAAGAGGTCTGCGAGATGCTTCACGTCTCTCGTTCGAGCCTCTACCAGTATGCCCACAACGGAGACCTGAGGACCTACAGAATGGGTCGCGGACTCAGGTACCGCTTTCAGGATGTGCTGGACTTTTTGACCCGTTGTCAGACCCGCGATATCCAGGAGGGTTGAGACGATGTATTACGAATATTGGGGACTCAATCGCCAGGCCTTTGACAACGTGCCGGACCCCACTATGTACTTCCGGGCGCACGAGAGCGTGGAGACCGCCGTGGCGGAAGTTCTCTTCGCCATCGAGGAAGGCGACGAATGTCTTGCCGTCATCGTGGGCGAGGTAGGCCTCGGCAAGACCACGAGCATGCGCGTCATACTCGACAATCTCGACCCTGAGAAATACCGCATAGCGTTCGTGACCAACCCCGACGTCACGTTTACGATGCTCCTGCGGGAGATCATCGGTCAGATCATCGGCCATACCTGCGAGGTCAAGCGCAAGGACGATCTCCTCGAAGAGTTTAACAGGCTGCTCTTCGAAACGGCCGACGCCGGCAAACGCGTGCTCATATTCATCGACGAGGGCAACGCCTTCAAACCGGCCAACCTCGAGAGCTTGCGGCTCCTGACCAATATGCAGATGGACGACCGCAACCTCTTCACGATCGTGCTGGCCGGCCAGCCCAAACTCGCAAAGATGCTCGAAGCCCCCAGTCGCGCCAACCTCTTCCAGAGGATAGGCGTATACTGCAGGCTCGAGAGGATGGCCTCCTGGGAAGTCGTGAGAGACTATATCGACCACCGGCTGGAGAGGGCCGGCGCCACAAGGAGGATTTTTTCCGACGACGCGATAAAGGCGCTTTACAAG
>CALMGO010000525.1 GCA_937863625.1 uncultured bacterium | reverse complement strand
ACCGACGACACCAACGACACCAAAGAAGATGAGTGACGGCACGCTTTCCAGTTCGTTTCGCGACCCGAGTGGCTTTTTATTTGAGCGCGAAGGCATTCTCTACCGGCAGGTAAACACTTCTTACGCCCCTCATTACGATAAACTCATGGAGTCGGGTCTCTACAAGAAACTGACCGACTCGGGGTTACTCGTGCGTCATAAGGAAGTGGACATCACTCCGGAAGTGAGCCGACTGCACTACAAGACGATACGGCCGGAGATCATAGGTTTTATCTCCTATCCGTATGAGTGGTGTTTCAGCCAACTGAAAGACGCGGCGCTTTTGACGCTTAATATCCAGAAGCGAGCGCTTTCGTACGGGATGGCGCTAAAGGATGCAAGCGCATACAACGTGCAGTTTACCAACGGGCGTCCGGTCCTGATAGACACGCTGTCGTTTGAGAAACACGTCGAAGGGCGGCCGTGGGTGGCGTACAGGCAGTTTTGTCAGCATTTTCTGGCGCCGCTGGCGCTTATGAGCAAGACCGACGCGAGGCTGTCGCAACTGATGCGGGTATTTATCGACGGCGTGCCGCTGGACCTGTCGAGGAAGATGCTGCCGTGGCGGACGAAGCTCTCGTTCGGGTTACTCGTGCATGTACATCTTCACGGCCGCTTTGCCGAAGGGGGCGGGCAGGAGAGCGCAAAGAAGCCGGAGGGCAAGGTAAGCCGGACGGGTTTCATGGGCATCCTAAGCAGCCTCGAATCGACGGTAAGGAAACTCTCGTACCGGCCTGCGGGGACTGAGTGGGCGGATTACTACAGCGACACCAACTACAGCGAGGCGGCGGCGGACGCAAAGGCCGCTCTCGTGGCGGAGTACGCCGCCACGGTCAAGCCGAAGACCGTGTGGGACCTGGGGGCCAACACCGGCGCATACAGCCGGATACCGTGTGTGCTGGGCGCGCGGACTATCGCCTTTGATGTGGACGCAGCGGCGGTGGAGAAGAACTACCTTACCGTCGTCGCGAAAAAAGAGACAAATCTCCTGCCGCTGGTGCTGGACCTCACCAACCCGAGCGGCCCCATAGGCTGGGCCGGCCGCGAGCGGCGGGGGCTTCTGGAGAGGGGCCCGGCGGACATGGTGATGGCGCTTGCGCTTATTCACCACATGGCGATATCCAACAACGTGCCGCTTTTGAAAGTGGCGGAGTT
This sequence comes from uncultured bacterium, assembly GCA_937863625.1. Taxonomy (GTDB): domain Bacteria; phylum Planctomycetota; class DG-23; order SLPQ01; family SLPQ01; genus CALMGO01. The sequence continues at coordinate 4,542 of CALMGO010000525.1, read as the reverse complement.
CTTGCGGGAGGCGGGACGGACGCTCGTGATAGAGTTTGTGCCGAAGAGCGACTCGCAGGTGCAGAGGCTTTTATCGACGCGGGAAGACATATTCGACGAGTACGACCGCGAGCATTTCGAGGAGGCCTTTTCGAAGGTATTTGAGATAGAGCGATGTGAGCGCGTGGGCGACAGCGAGAGGGTGCTTTATCTCATGCGCGGGAGGGGCGCGCAGTGAAACGGCGGTTTCCCACTCTGCACCCGATATTGATAGCGGTCTTCCCGATACTTTTCAAATACTCGCAGAACATGCAGGAATTTCCCATCCGGCAACTGGTGACCCCGGTTCTCTACGCGGGTGTTCTGGCGGGGGCGGCGTGGGCGGTGCTTGCGGGTATCATGCGCGACGCGCGCAAGAGCGGCCTCCTGGTGTCTCTTTTCGCAATTCTCTTTTTTTCCTACGAACACGCGGTGAACCTGCTGTCGGCATATTCACGTTCGGGGGGGATGTCATTCATAGGCAAGCCCAGCGTGGTGCTGGCGGTTTTCGTGGCGGTGTTTGCGGTCGGCGCGGCGGCGGTATTTCGAACGAAGAAGGACTTGGCGGATCTGGCGAAGATCGTCAATTTCGTATCGGTGGTCCTGGTGGCGGTGCCGCTCTTTACCATAGGAAGCTACAAGGCGCGTAACCGGGTGTACTACATCCGCCACGGGCATACACTTGTGGACGAAATGGCCGCCAAGGAGATTGCTAATTCGCCGGACGTCTTTTACATAATCCTGGACGCGTACGGCAGGGCGGACAACCTCGCGGAAATATACGGATATGACAATACGGAGATGATCGAATTTCTTCGCGCGAAGGGGTTTTATGTCGCTGACAAGGCGCACTCGAACTACAGCCACACGCGGTTTTCTCTGTCGTCGAGCCTGAACCTTGAGTACCTGGACGAACTGGTGGCAAAGGTGGGAGAGGACTATGAGGACTACGCCCCCGTCACGGAGATGACGGCCCACAGCAAGGTGAGATCGATAGCGAGGACACAAGGTTACGGTTTTGTGGCGTTTGACAACGGGTTCTACGTCACGACGATAAGGGACGCGGACTTGTTTTTGCGCCGGGCGGAGGAGAAGGGGGAGTTTGCGCGCGGCGTGATGGACGGGACGCCTCTTGTCAGCAATGAGGACAAAAGCGAACAGGACAGAGAGAGGGTGCTTTACATGCTGGACGCGCTGCCGCGGGTAGGCAGCCCGGTCAAACGGTATTTCGTTTTTGCGCACATCATGATTCCACATCCGCCTTACATTTTCAACAGTTCAGGGGGGCCTTCGGACATCAAGCGCTACTACGGGTTCCAGAGCGCCAATCGCCTTATCTGTCCGGAAGGCATCACACGCTCCGAGGCGATGCGGCGATACGTGGACCAGGTGAGATTTGTAAATTCGAAAATCAAGACGGTCGTTAACAGTCTGCTGGAGCGAAGTCCGAAGCCGGTAATAATCATCCAGGGGGACCACGGTTCGGGGACCTTCACGGAGCACGAGAACATCGACAACACTTATCTTGCCGACAGGATGTCGATACTTGCGGCGGTGTATCTGCCGGACGGAGGCCGGGATAAGCTATACGCCGGAATCACTCCGGTGAACACTCTGCGGCTGGTGATGACGGAGTATTTCAACGAGGACCTGGAACTGCTGCCGGACCGGAGCTATTTCAGCGAGGTGCCCAAGCCGTACAAGTTTTACGACGTCACCGACGAGATAGGCGACGAGCAGGACAGGCTCAGGTACGAACGTCTCAAGGCGCAGGACTACTTCGAAGTCCCGGCCGGCGCAGAAGAGACGTCTCGCAAATCAAATCAGGGTGCACATCCGTCTCGGTGACGGGCAAGGTCTCCTACCTGTTGAGATATCCCAGCGACTCGAGGGCTCGACGTGTTTCTTCGTCGAGGGGGAGGTTGTTGCTCCTTCGATTGAAGGCCGCTGAGCGCGTAATGTGCTCTATACACAGGCCGCGCAAATATTGCGCCCAGCGGGGTTCGCTGGCGGATATGTCGGTGGTGCAGAGGGGGTCTTTCGCTATATCGTAGAGCGCCATGGGGGCAGTTGAGAAGTCGATGGACGCGGGGTCGACGGCCTTGACGTTTTCGGGGCTCCCGGTCATGGCGCGCGGGGCCCCCCACTGAAAGCAGTAGGGGCCTTCGAAAGCGGCGATGGAGAAGGCGTTTTCGGTGAAGAAGTGTCCTTCGCGGCGGCCGGTCTTAAAAGTAGTGACGAGGCTTTCGCCGAGGAAACTGGCCGGACGTTTGAAACCCGCCAGCGAAACGATGGCGGGAGCGATATCTACGGTGCTCACGGGCGCGGGGCATCGCGCGCTGCGCATGCCGGGAATTTTGACGAGAAGAGGCACGGCGGTGAGCTCGGGGCCGACCCATTGTCCGTGCGCGAAATAGTAGTTGTGTTCGCCGAACGCCTCGCCGTGGTCGGCCGAAATGATGACGACCGTCTCATCGGCGATTTCGAGCTCGGCGAGGGCGTCCAGGACCTTTGCAATGTACGAATCGGCGAAGGCTATTTCGCCTTCGTACTGCGCATGGTAGTAGTGGAAATCGCGATGGTCGCCGAGGATCTGGTAGTCGGGGATGCCGCCGATGCCCGATATGCCATCGCACGGCGGCAGCGGCATGGGCTCGGGCAGGTCCGCCGTGAAAAGCGTATCATAGGGCGGCGGCGGAGTATAGGGGCCGTGGGGGTCCTGGTAGTGAATCCAGAGAAAGAACGGGTTCTTGCGCTGGCTGCGCAACCACGCAATGGCGGGCGGGGTGAGGCTTGATGCGATGCGCTCGGGCTTGAGCCGGTTTATCTCGGCCGAGGTGAAAAGCGCGCTGTATGTATCAAAGCCGTCGGTGAGCCCACAGGTCGGACGCAGGGTGTAGTTGCCCACGAAGGCGGCGGTATGGTAGAGGTTTCGTCTGAAGACTTTGGCAAGGGTGGCGGCGGCGACGGGGTCGACGGGAAAGCCGTTGGCGAAGCCTGACCGGACCAGTCCCGGGAAGCGCGACGTGTGTATGCCGGTAAGCGAAGGGCAGGTAAAGGGGCAGGGGGAGAAGGCATTTTCGAATACGATTGATGAAGAGGCGAATGCGTCGATTGCGGGCGAGGTCGGCAGGTCGTATCCGTAGCAACCGAGGCGGTCCTTTCTGAGAGTATCGACGGTGATGAGGATGAATTTCTGAAAGCGGCCTTTCGGGACGTATGCGCTCGTGGCCTTGCCGTTTACGGAGAGGTCGAGCAGGACGAAGCGTTCTCCGGCGAACTTGTCGTCGAAAACGATTTTTGCGCCGGGCAGTTCGCGGATGATGTCATCTGGAGAGTAGCGCATGAAGTAACCATCGGAATCTGACACGAGGAGAAAATCGGCCGAACGCTTGCGCGCGTATTCGGCGATGTCGCGCGGCCGGGCGACTGGTCTCGCCAACCACGTGCGGCCGAGGCGCGCGTCGATCCAGGGGGTCGCCGCGATGATGGAGGATCCCTTCGGGACGAGCTCGTCAATATTCGGCACGAGCGCGTCCATCTTGCTTTCGAAGGCGCGCTCGTAGTTTCCAAAGTGCCCGCGAAGCGAACGCTCCCAATCAAGCGCGCTGGACGCGAGGGAAAGCGAGAGCATAAGAGGAACGCCGAGAAAGACGAGGACGGCCGGACGCACGAGCTGTCGCCGGACAAGAGGGGCGGCAATCCGGGAGAGGACGATCTCGAAACCTCGCGCTGAGAGAATGAGCATCGCAATGACCGCGACCACATAAAAGCGGCCAAGCACATAAAGAACCATCGTGACCCACACGGACGGCAGGACAAGGGCCGCCACGAAGCCAAGAAGCAGCCAGCGTTTCTGTGCGACGGCGCTCACCAGGCCGATGACCGCGAAAATCCACGTCCCGGGCGGCAGCATCTGTTTCCAGAGCACCGACCATGCGGGGATAAGCAGGCCCGGGCGCAGCGACCGAAGCGTCTTGCCCGGTGAAATCGAATCAGAACCGGCGGAGATCTTCTGCTTGTGATAGGGGGCGACGCCGTAATAGGGGCTTTCAAGCAATGACTGGTCGCCGGAGAGGCTGAAATAAGACAGAAGCGCGGGCCCCCAGTTGCCGTATTTGACCATGGTGTCGAGTTCGGAGCGCATGCGCCAGGTTTGGGCGAACCTGGGGCCGGAGTAGAAGCGGCCGGTTACGTGCTTTACCCAGAGGATAAAAGGCGCAACGAGGATGGCAAAGACAATCACTGCAGAGACGGCCGCGGCGAAGGCGCGACGGGGGAAGATAGTTCTCTCGCGAAAGACGGCGGCGAGGTAGGCAAGCGCGACGAAGAGGAGGAAATAGGCGGTGGCGTCCTGCCGGATCTCAAAGGCGATGCCGGAGAAATACCCGGCGGCGAGTCCCAGCGCTGCGGAGGGTTCCTTTGCGGCGCGATAGAAGACGCAGGCCGCCGCGATTATGAAAAAGACAAAGATAGCCTCCGATCCGGCATATGGGATTTCGGCGTACTTGCGGAAGGGCGTGA
>CALMGO010000524.1 GCA_937863625.1 uncultured bacterium | reverse complement strand
ACTTTTTACGATGTTTCTGGTGGGGCTTGGCATAGATGAACTGAGTCTCACGCCCCAGGCGATTCCGGGGATAAAGCAACTGATAAGGTCATTTTCGCTCGAAAAAGCGCAGGATATTGCGCTGAAAGCACTTGCGTTGAACAATGCGCGCGATGTGGCGGCATTGCTTCTCGGAGCACTTCCGGAATCACACAAACCGGCGTAAGCCGTGACGAACATCCTATCGCACATTTCGCCCGGAAAGGCACTTGCCCTGTGTAGTATATTCCTATTGTGGCCGGGCAGTCCCGGTGGGGGACGGCTGGAACAGGGAAGCGGCAACGGCCACAGCGGGGCAAAATGCTGAGAGACGCAAGCCTCGACGCGCCAGTGGAAAGGGTCACCTTTAACAGGTAAGTTCTAACAGGCGAGGGCGAGAAAATGATCTCGAGAGGAGCGCGAATTCTGGGCCTTGACATCGGGACGCACAGCGTCAAGGCGGTGGAACTGGCCCGCTCCGGCGACCGGTACAGCGTTACCGGGTACGCCCAGGCGGAAATCGCCGCGAACGGGACGCTCAAGGACGCCATTACGGCGGTACTTCGGGACGGCCGGTTCAAGTCAAAACAGGTAGTGAGTTCGGTCAGCGGCCGAAGCGTGATTGTGAGGTACATCAACACGCCTCACATGAAGACCGATGATCTGAAGGCGTCGATGAAGTTCGAGGCGGACAAGTACATTCCGTTCGACGTCAACGAAGTGATCCTGGATTGCGTGCCGCTTGACGACAAGCCCTCCGCGGAAACCGGCGACATGCGCGTGGTTCTCGTCGCGGTGAAGAAGGACGTGGTGGACGAACACGTGCGGCTGCTTCAGGAGGCCGGGCTGTATCCGTACATTATCGACGTCGACTGCTTTGCGCTGGGCAACGCTTTTGAGAACAGCGACCAGACCCTGGCTGTCGCAGAGCCTTTGGCGGAGCAGGAAGCCGCCGGCGACAGCGAGGACGCCGATGCCGGGGATGACGGCCAAGAAGTTGTCGAGGCGGAGGCGCCGGTCAGTACGATTGATCCCGAAGAGGTGGCAGAGGAAGTCAAAGCGGAGATCACCGACTTTCTGGAAGAAAACGACGATGATGCTGAGAGCGAAGCCGTCGAAGCGGGAGAGGAGCCGACAGGTCCGAGCGTGACGCTTGCAAGCGCTATACCGGATCTCGAGGCCCCCCAGGAACCTGCAGGCGAAGCACCGGGCGAGACGGAGGCGAAGAAGCCGGATGCGATGCCGAAGGTTTATGCGCTGGTCGACATGGGCGCGCAGAAGACAAACATAAATATAGTGAGCGGGACCAACTCGTATTTCACGCGCGAGGTTTACATCGGCGGGGAGGACATGAGCGAGGCGATAAGCAAGCACCTCGGAGTCACTCCGGAAGAAGCCGAACAAATCAAGAGGTCTGGCGAGCGCGAGGTGGAAGTGATAGAGGCTATCGCGCAGACGATTGACGACCTTGCCAACGAGGTGTTCCTCTCTTTCGATTACTTTGAGAACCAGTTTGACACCGAGATAAAGACGGTCTACATCTCGGGCGGCGGCTCAAGGTTGAAGGGGCTGCAGGGAGTGCTTGCTCAGACGCTGGGACGCGACGTGAGGACATGGGACCCGGTAGCGGGTATGGACGTCAGCCTGTCAAGCGCGCAGGCTGCCAAACTTAGGGAAAGCGCACCGCAGTTGGCGGTCGCGATGGGACTGGCCAGCAGGCTGAGGACGGTGTAAGGATGATACAGATCAACCTACTCCCTCCGGAGATGCGCAAGGTCGACCGGACGAGTCTCAAGAGACTCTTGAGCATGGTTGCCGCGGTTGCGCTTGTGAGCGGTTCGATCATAGGCGTGGCGGTATACCTGAAGGGGTACTACTCAGAAGTGTCGAAGAATCAGTTCCTCAACGGCGAGGTGACGAGGCTGGAGCCGCAGGCGAAGGAGTACGACGTTCTTAACGCCGAACTCGGGAGCATCCAGACGCGCATAGCCACGATCGACGAGATTCGTTCGACGAGGCTCAGGTGGGGTCAGAAGCTGGACCAGCTGTACGCGATTCTGCCGGATTACGTGTGGTTTGACAAGGTAACGCTGAAGCAGGTCCGCGGGACGGCGGCCGCGTCGAAATCGACGCTGGTGCTGGACTGCTACCTTGCGGGCGCGGATGAGAAGCGCTACGCGGAGTTTCGCAGGGTTCTGACGGGCGACGTGGTGGCGGATACGCCATACAGCGGCGCGGACTTCTTTAGTTCTTTCGCCGACCTTGGATACAGCGGTTGGTCACGCGAGGAGTTCACGTCGACGGAGGAAGGCATAGCGCTGAAGTTCAGTCTGGAAATGGAACTTAAGGCCCTTACGTTGCCGGAGCAGCCTCAGAAAGTGGTCCGCCCGGTTGTGGCCGCCAAGTAACGGTCCGAGGAGACTACGATGGGTTCCAAAAGAGAAAAGATCATTCTGCTGACGGCCCTGATATCAGGGGCAGTGATAGCACTGGGGGCCTGCGTGTGGGTGTACTTTCTGAACACGTGGACGTCGGAGATGCAGGCGACGAACGCGGCGCTTCAGACACGCGTTGCGACGGCGCAGAGCAAGATAAACAAGCTACCTGCGCTTCGAGTAGAGCGCGAAGAGGCCCAGGGCAGACTGGAAGTGGCGGAGAGCATTCTGCCGAGCCAGGAGGAGATCGAGAACCTGGTGGACAATCTGAGCGAGTTTGCCAAGGAATCGGGCGTCATCATTGCGAAGAGCCAGCCTGTCAGGCAAGGCACCTACCGCAACGCCAAGGGAGCGGTGAAGCGTTTCGAAGAAGCGAGCTTCGAAGTGGAACTCGAAGGCGACTTTTTCTCGTTCGTGGAGTTTTTGAACCGGCTGGAGAACTACAAGCGGTTCATCCGGGTTGACGACTTTACGGTGGCCGCGGGCAGGTCGGCCGGCGACCCCAACAGCGTGAAGCTTAAATTTTCGACGTTCTCTTATGTCGACACGCCTGCAGTTGCCAGCAGGCCGGTCGTGGCAATCAAAGGAGTACAGAAATGAGACTGACGGCGATAATCCTTGTTGCTGTATGCCTCCTTGGGATGCCGGCGGCCGCAAACGGGCAGGAAGCAACGCCGCAGGGCGCATCGGCAACCACCCAGGGAGCCACGGCGGAAGCACAGACTCCCAACGGCATCACGGAGACGGCGTACGCGTTGACGTGGGAAAAAGACCCGAGGTACCGCGGGCGGGATCCGTTCCAGACGGTTCTGACAACGGTAGGGGGCCCGGCCGGCAAGGCCGCCGTGAGGATATCGGCGCCACGCACGCCGGCTGAAGAGGCCGCATTTGTCGACAGTGCGGAGTCCCTGGTGGGCGAGGGCGAGAGCGCACTCGGCGAGTCGGATTTCAAGACGGCCGAGGAACGCATCACCGCGACCAGAGAAATGACGACAATAACGCTTAAGAACCAGGACGCGAGGGCGAAGATGATCGAAGTATCGAAGCGCCTTGCGACACTGGAGGGCGAATACAACAAGGTTCGCGCGCGCGCGGCGCTGGCAAAGGCGCTGCAACTGGCGGCAAGGATGCAGGCGTATTTTGAGACGGAGCGTTACGGAGAGGTCGCCTCAACGCATCTTGAGCTCGAGAATCTCAACAATGATGAAGGTCTTATGAATCCGGAAGTGGCCGGAACCGCCACGGCAGTGCTGGCCAAGTGCGCGGAACTTAAACGCAGGGCAGAGATACACATGGACTTTGCGAAGCGCGACCTCAGGGTCGACGCCGTCTCGCACTTCCCGGAGGGACGGTCCTTCGCGATTATTAACGGGGAAGTGTACGGTCAAGGGATGATTCTGGAGCCGGAGCTGGCACTTGCAGGGGTCTCGGGCAACGAGGTCACCTTTGACTACAAAGGGGAAAGGATTTCCCAGGGGCTCGCCGAAGAAGTGGCCGGCCCCGGCTATGGGAAACGCGGCAAGGAGGGTATAACGAGATGAGTAAGCGCTGGGGAAGCATATTGACCGGCCTTTTCGTCGTCGCCGTCGTGGTAGTCCTTACCGCGCAGGCGGCCGAGGAAGGCAAGAAGGTAACGGTGGACCTGAAGAAGGCCACCATGCAGGAGGTCGCCGACCACCTGTCAGTAAAAGCAGGGGTGAACATTGTCGTAGAGAGAGGCGTGACCGGCGAGGTGAATCTGAGGCTCAGCGACGTCAGCTGGATGGAAGCGCTGACACTGGCCGCCAAGCAGGTCGGATGCACCGTGGCCCAGGGGGAAAACGGGATATACACGGTTGCGACGCCGCACTTTTCGTTTACGACGAAGGCCGAGGGAGTGTCGCTCAAGCAGGTGATAAGTCTTTTAGGACAGCAGAGCGGACAGAATATCGTGGTGGCGCCGGACGTGGACGCAGTCATCCACTTTTCGCTGCAGGACGTTCCGTGGCAGACGGCGCTTGACACGATAGTGAAGACCGCCGGTCCGTACGTCGTTGTGCGGGATCCGGGCGGGGTGTACAGGATAGTGAAGTCGGATGCTCTCTCAGAGCAGAAGGAAACCAAGG
>CALMGO010000523.1 GCA_937863625.1 uncultured bacterium | reverse complement strand
GCGTGTGGTACGAAAAGGGGCTTAAATTTGAGTGTGCGCGCTGCGGGAAGTGCTGCCGCGGCGAGGCAGGGTACGTATGGGTAAGCGGGGCGGATGTCATCGCCATCGCGGGGTTTCTCGGGATAGGGATTGACACAGTTGAAAAGCAGTATCTCAGGCACGTGGGCAACAGAATAAGCCTTGTGGAGAAGCCAAACGGAGATTGCGTTTTCTGGGAGAACGCCATAGGATGCATGGTATATCCCATAAGGCCGACGCAGTGCAGGACATTTCCGTTCTGGGCGAGAAACATCGCAAGCAGGAAGAACTGGGAGGTTGCTACAAAGGACTGCGACGGCGTTGGGAAGGGGCGGCTGTACAAGGCGGATGAGATAGACAAGCGGGCGAAGAAGAAGTGGTGACGCAGGAAGAATCAGCGGCGCTTGCCGAACTCGCGGAGGTGTATCGCATGGTCGAGACGCAGATTTCCGCGGCAGGCGAATGCAAGCAGTGCGGGGCGTGCTGTCATTTCAAGACATTCGGGCACAGACTATACGCTACGGGACTCGAAGTCCTGTACTTGATTACAACTGAGGGGCCGCCGAAGGCGGAGTTCGGCGAGGACAGCTGCGGATATCAGGATGGGGCTCTGTGCGGGGCGCGCGGGGGGAGGGCGCTCGGTTGCAGGACGTTTTTTTGCGGGGGCGATATGGAGAGAATGCGCGCCATTCACGAGGAGGCGCTCCAGGCAATAAAGGCAATCTCAGACAGGCACGGGTTGGCCTGGCAGTATGAAGCGCTGGGGGTGCAGATGGAGCGTGTGTGCGGGGGGAAATCGCCCGAAGTCCAGTCACAGTAAGAAAATGGAGTTTTTTTTACTTGACAGTTGCGGGATAGCGGATTAAATCTTTTTTACTAAGTATATGCAGCGCAAGGCATAAGAGCGTGTTTTGCTTGTCAGAGAGCTTTATTCCGGTGGAGGAGGAGATTGTGACCAAGAAGGAAATAGTGCGGTTCATCTCCGATGATCTGAACCTTTCCCAGCAGGACGTCAAGCGAGTGGTGCAGAAGACGTTTGACTCTGTGATAGAAGCACTTGCGAAGGAGGGGCGCATAGAACTGCGCAATTTCGGGGTGTTTGAGGTGAAAGAGCGCAAGGCGCGCAAGGCGCGAAATCCGAGGACGGGGGCTGAGGTATACGTGCCGTCGAAGAAAGTGGTGACATTCAAGCCCGGCAAGGAGATGGAACTCCTGGTTGATTCGGGCAAGGCGGTAGTAGAGGACGAGGCGGCGCCCCAGATTTAGAAGGGCGATGAGCGCGGCGTGTTCCACAGGGCGGCAAAGGGGCGCTGTGCGGAAAGAAGACGACATTAAAGGGCCGGCGAACAAACGCCGGCCATTTTTCTTTAGGCGACAACCCATGCGAGCAACGAAGTGGCTGCGATAAGACTTGAGAGACTGTGCAAGAACTTTGGAAGCGTGAAGGCGGTCGACGACATTACGCTCGCCATCGCGGAGGGGGAGCTCTTTTTCCTATTGGGCCCGAGCGGATGCGGCAAGACGACGGTGCTCAGGAGCATTGCGGGCTTTGAGACGCCCGACGGGGGAAGGATACTTTTTGACGGCCGGGATGTCACGGACGTGCCGCCATACAAGCGCAACACGGGGATGGTCTTTCAGAACTACGCGCTGTGGCCGCATATGTCGGTATTTGAGAACGTGGCGTACGGGCTGAGGGTGCGGGGCTTATCCAAACCTAACATTTCGCAGAGGGTCGGCGATGCGCTTGACATGGTGAAGATGACGCGCGAGCGAGCGAGGTATCCCAACCAACTCTCAGGCGGGCAGCAGCAGCGCGTGGCGCTAGCAAGGGCGCTGGTGATAGAGCCGGGATGCCTGCTTCTGGACGAACCGCTGTCGAACCTCGACGCGAAACTCAGGCTCGAAATGCGCGAGGAGATAAGGAGGATTCACAGGGAGACGGGGGTCACGACAGTATACGTGACTCACGACCAGAAGGAGGCGCTCTCGATGGCGGGGCGCCTGGCAGTGTTGATGGACGGGCGGGTCATCCAGGAGGGCATGCCGGGGGAGGTCTACAGGAATCCCCGAAATCAGTTTGTGGCGGCTTTT
>CALMGO010000522.1 GCA_937863625.1 uncultured bacterium | reverse complement strand
CCTCACGGCGCAGTGTTTCATCGGCCGACTCCACGCCGAGATGCACTCTGAAACAACCTGCCTCTTTGAGGATCTTAGCATCGTCCTCACAAAACGTACCAACACGCTCGTTGCACCAGAAGGGTAATCCCACGCGCTTTCTATACAGAGCGGCAAATTCCGCAAGCCATTTCTTATCAAGGCCGAATATGTCGTCGTGAAAGCCGACCATCTTTACCCCGCTGTACCTGCCGGTCACCTCTTCAATCTCGCCGACGACATCGGCAGGGTTACGAAACCGCACGTTTCTCCACGCACCACCGGTAATTTCGCTCAGCACGGGGTTTATGCAGTAGGTGCATGAAAAGGGGCACCCACGGCTTGCGATGAACTCCGCTCCCACGTTTGCGCGGTTGCGGTCGAGAATGGCCTGGTAGTCGAATATCTCCCTGTCGGGATGAGGCAGTGACGACAAGTCGACGAGAGGCGCGGGGGTATTGTGAATGATTTCACCCGAGACCGCCGCCTCGACGCCGTCCGGGACTATGGGCGTCGGCCCAAATCCGCTCATGACCTGCGGGCGCGTCCAGAATCCGGGCGTTTCCTCCCACTCGCCGAATTCGAGATTTGAGAGCAGTTCGAGAAAGGCATCCTCCCCTTCACCGCGGCATGCCGCCCAGACTCCGCGAGTCTGTATCACTTCCTCGGTGGCCACGGTTGCGTGAACTCCGCCGGCGATAATCGGCACGTCGTGCAGTACGCGCGAGATCTCGCCCGCGGCCCACGCGGCAAGCGGCCATTGTGCGGAAGTGGCCGTTATCGCTATGACGTCGGGGTTGAGCGCGGCTACCCTGGCCGCGAGGTCTTTGTCACGTTGAGAAAATGTGAGAAGCCCGGTGCAGTGGCCGGCTTTTTTGGCCACTGCGCTCAGGTATCCGATTCCGTGGCTGTAGCCGGTGTATACCTTGCGGTTTTCCGCGGGGACGGGATAGAGAAATAAGATCTGCAAAAAAACCTCTGCACTTTCCGATTTTTTAAGACACAAAAGGGCGACCTAAGTGCTCTATAGTAATAGCAGGAAAGAACAGCCCATCGGACCCCAGGCCACTGGTATCATACAGACGGCTTGGCGGCTTTGCAAACGGCAGAATGTACCCGGGTGGCGGTCTGCGTGCCTCTGAAATCATCAGCGGGGTGTTCGCGCGGCCATCCTTTGTGACATTCTTTGTACGGCATCTTGTTGGAGGGGGGTCTTGGGAAAGCGATCCGGCATTTTCGCTACGGCATTCGTGAAGTGGGGGGTGGTGCTCCTCGTCGCGGTCACCATCGCCGCGTCGGCGATCTCGCTTGCGCCTCATTTCATGGGTGCCAAGCCACGCCCAAAGCATGTTATTCTCATCGTTGTAGACTCGCTCCGGGCCGACCGCCTCGGTTGCTACGGCTACACAAGGGAAATCGACGGACGCCGTGTGAGCCTGACGCCGAATATGGACGCGCTTGCCGACAAGGGGGCGCTTTTTGAGGCGTGCATTGCGCAGTCCAACTGGACGGCGACGTCCATGGCCTCGATGCTGTACTCAATAAACCCCACGGTCCGCACGAACTACCACAGTTTCGACTACCTTGAGTCAATCGGAAACGGCCACTGCCTGCTTTCCGAACTGCCCAGGGCGCTGCTCGAAAGCGATTTCCAACGCGGCAACGTGCAGACAAACCCTTACCTTGTCGGAGCCGAGTTTACATCGCTTTTTGACGTGGTAATCAATGCTGTGCCGCACCCGTTCAGGGAAGCGTCATATGAGAGAATGGGAAGCGACGTTCAGCACGCCGACGCGGCAGTGGTCAACGAGTCGTCGCTTTCAATGATTGACATAGCGGTGAAAAGAGACAGGAGCATGTTCCTGTATGCGCACTACATGGACGTGCACGAACCCTACATCTGGCGCGAAGAATACAGGAAGGTTTTTGCAGACGGCGCGAAAGAGCCGGAGAGTTTTCATAATCTGCGCATCGAAACGCCTGCACAGTATGAGGCGGTCGGGCGGACGGGGCTCTATGAAGGGGAATTTGCGCAGAGAATCCAGCGTCTCAGCAATGACTATGACGCGTGCCTCATGTACCTTGACATGAGGATTGGCGAGTTGCTGGAAGGCATATCCCAGCGTCTGCCTGCCGAGGACACCATGATTGTCCTGGCAAGCGACCACGGGCAGGAGTTCGGCGAGCACGGCAACATAGGACACTGCCTCGACATGTACGGCGAAGAAGTCGACGTTCCGCTTATCATGTGCGGCGGCGAAATGCCGCCCGGGGCAAGAGTGCGCTCGTACGTGCGGAACATAGACATCATCCCGACGATTTCGCGTTTCATAGAGTTTTACCCGAAAAGCGAGGGAGAGGACCTGACCGGACTTGTGCTGGAAGCAGTTGTCGGAAGGCCTACATCTGACAGGGAAGTCTTCTCCTGTTCGGACTATTCGCCCGACATAAACCCGCATCACAAACTCACCATGCTCATCTCCCGAGACCGCCTGAAGTACGTCGTGACCGAAGACGAGAGCGGGGTCGTGCTGCGCGAAGAGCTCTACGATATTGCGGCGGACAAGGACGAGCGCTCCAACATCCTCGAATCAAGGCCCGATGACGTCGCGGCAATGCGACAACGCATTCAGGGCATGTACGCGCCGGGCGAGGCCAGAGGTGTCACGGCGCGTCCGGCGTCCGGCGCCGCACCGGCCACGCGTGAACGTCTTCGGGCGGTTGGTTACCTCCAGTAACGCTGCAGCGCGTGAAGCCGGATTTCTGTTGAAGAAACGCCCTTCCTGCGTAATATGCGGTACTTGGTCGCACTATCGGCTGTGCGGCATTTTGTCACGAGTTTCGCCGCCACTTCGCAGGGTATTAGCATGACTGACACAGCCACAAGGGAACTTCTTTCTGGTGACGAGGCCATCGCACGGGGCGCATTTGAGGCGGGAATATCCGTCGCAACTGCTTATCCCGGCACACCTTCCAGTGAAATCGCCGAGACGTTAATAAGCCACGCC
>CALMGO010000521.1 GCA_937863625.1 uncultured bacterium | reverse complement strand
CCGGCGAGGAGATAGTGCGGCTGCAGGGGATAGTGAGGCGGATAGCGGTGGCGGAGCATGTATTCTTGTATGCGCGGGAAATCGTGCGGGCGTCGAGGCCGACCGACGACGCTGCCGGGGAGTTTGTAAAGACATACGTCTCGTGGGGCGCGGGGCCGAGGGCATCTCTCGGGCTCATCCTTGCGGGCAAGGCGCGCGCCGCCGCGCACGGGCGCCCCTGTGTAAGTGTCGATGATATCGACGCGGTGGCGCTGCCGGTTCTCAGGCATCGGCTCATCCTCAACTTCGAAGCGCAGTCGGAAGGCATCACGCCTGACGCAGCGGTGGGACACCTCATAAAAGAGCAATCTGCCAAGCGCGGGTCGTGACACCATGGCGAATCTTTTCGACCCGAAGATGCTTTCATTGATGGAGCGGCTGGACCTTGCGGCCCGCTTTGTCGTCGAGGGGTTTCTATCCGGACGGCACAAGAGCCCCTATCGCGGGTTTTCGGTAGAGTTTTCCCAGCACCGCGCATACACCCCCGGCGACGACACGCGGCACATCGACTGGAAGGCATACGGCAAGACCGAGCGGTACTATCTTCGCGAGTACCAGCAGGAGACCAACCTCACCGCACACATCCTCGTGGACACCTCGCGGTCGATGGCATACTCGTCGGGGCAACTGCGCAAGATCGAATACGCGAAGATGGCGGCGGCGTGTCTCGCGTTTCTCGTGCTCGACCAGCAGGACAGCGTGTCGGTCATGGCGTTTGCCGATGACGTGCGCATTGCCATAGCGCCGACGGCGAGGCAGGCGGCCTTTGTCGACGTGTGCGAAGCGCTGGCCCCGATAGAACCCGAAGGCTCAGGGGATATCGCGGCTGCGCTCCACCGCGCGGCGGGGATGTTCAAAAAACGCGGCATCGTGGTCGTCATATCGGACTTTCTCTCGGACGTGGACGCTGTGGTAAAGGGGCTCGAGCACCTTCGCTTTGCCGGGCATGACTGCCTGGTGATACAGGTGCTCGATACGGCGGAGACGGGATTTCCCTTTTCGGGGATGACGCTTTTTGAAGGGCTCGAAGACGGGGGGCGGGTTTTTGCCGATGCTGCGCGGATAAAAAGAGAATATCTCCGGGCGCTGCACGAATTTATGACGAAACTGCGCTCCGGGTGCGTGGCGTCACAGGTGGATTATCTCCTGGCGGGAACGTCGGAATCGATAGACAAGGTGCTTGCGGGGTATCTTTTGAGCAGGAGGGGCAGGCGATGACGTTTCTGGCGCCGGCGATGCTCGGGGGTCTCTTTCTGGCCGCGGCGCCGATTATCATCCACCTCTACAACCGGCGCAGGTACAAGCGCGTGCCGTGGGCGGCGATGGATTTCCTGCTGTCGGTAACGGCGCGAAGCGCGAGGCGGCTCAAGGTCGAAGAGATGATACTCCTTGTGCTGCGGACGCTGGCAATCGTATTTCTGGCGCTGGCAGCGGCAAGGCCGTTTGTAACGGGGGCGGCGGGGCGCGGCGCGGACGCCGTGATACTCGTGGATACGAGCGCGAGCATGCGCTACCGGGAGGCGACGGGGACGCTCTTTGACGTAGCGCGTTCGCGGGTGAGAGAGATAGTCGAGGGGCTCGGCGACGGTTCTCAGGTGATAGTGGAGACGTTTGACACGGGGACGGCGTTTCCCGGCGGGAGCGAGCCATTTACGAGCGCGGCGGGGGTGATGAGCGCGCTGGCAGACGCGAGGCCGGGATATGCGGGGACGGATTACCAGGCGGCGCTTGCGTCGGCGGACGCTGCTGCTGCGCGGTTTGCCGAGAGGGCGGCGATATTCGTGGTGAGCGACTTCCGTCGGGGGTCGGCCGCGGCCAGGATGGCGCCGATATCGTCCGGCCCGGTCTATCTCGTCGCAGTCACGGACGAGGATGCGCGCAATATGGGCATAACGCGGCTTGCCGC
>CALMGO010000520.1 GCA_937863625.1 uncultured bacterium | reverse complement strand
GCGCGGCAAGGGAGTTTGCAGAATGGCTTCTCAGAGCCAACGGCAAATGGTCGCTCATCATGTCTCGCTACACCGAACACACCGGAGAAGGCAGTGCTTAGGCGCAGGGCGCTCTCAGCGGCAGTCCTGTTCATACTTGCGGGAATATCTTTGATTGTTCTCAACCGCTTTTCAATTGTCGTCGGCCCGGCTAAACAGACAGTCCCAGCGACTCCTGTGTCCCGAAACGAGTATGTCTATGAGTTTTTCGACAAGGAGACGGGTGTTCGCTCCGGCAAGATTGCCGCGGACCTTTTTACTGCGTTACCCGACGGGACAGCCGACTGCAGCGGGGTGAGGTGTGACCTTGTGGATCGTGAGTTCGGCGATGTTACGCTTTCGTGTGACAGGGCGCGAGTGAAACTTGAAGAAGTGGGCGAGAAGGTCGCAGGAAAAGTAGTCCTCAGCGGGAACGTGGCTGTCAAGGCCGTAAGAGATGGCAGTCAAATGGCGGCCGGAACGTTTGAAGAAATATCCTATGATGCCGCCACCAAAGAGGTTGAGGCCTCAGGCGACCTCCTAATTTCCTACGGCGAAGGGATGAGCCTTTCGGGCACCGGCTTGAGAGGCAGCGTCGAAATGGCGACTCTCAAGGTCGAGATTCCAAGAAACGCGCATGTGAAGGTCGCACAAACCGCCGAAAAACCATCTTTTCTCGCCGGCGCGACAGGCGACATTGACATGACTTCGGCCGGGCCGATGGTGTTTGACTATGCCGGGTCCATGCTTTCCTTGTCCGACGAAGTGAGAATTAAGAGCGGCGACCTTTCAGCAGAGTCCGACGACATGAAGGTAGGCTTTCTCCGGGGCGGCGCACCCGGCGAGACCCTGTCCGGCAAGATGTCTCTTACGTCAGTAGAGATGACCGGTAACGCCCATATCCGGCGCAGCGCCGTTGAGATGTCGGCCGATCGTATAAGGTGGGCGGGTGAGACGGGAAAGGTGCTCATAGCAGGCGCACCGGCCCGGCTCTTGTTCCGCGGCGGCACGATAGAGACCGACGAATTGGAGGCGACACTCGACGAAAAAGGGGTTGTGAGTTCCGTATCATCAAAGACGCCCGGCCGGGCGTCCATAGTTCGTAGCAGCGACAAGACAGAACCCGGCGTCGACTCCGCCAGAGCCGTCACTGACGTGAATGCGTCCTGGCATGACAGCCTGCTGTATGACGCTGCTGACGGTACACTTATCCTATCCGGCGATGTGCAGGCGGATATGGACGGTTACCTGACGAAAGCAGACCGAGTTGATGTGGCATTTGACACGGGCAAGCAAGCCATCGACAACGTGCTCTCAGGCGAGGCAGGTGTGGACATAGTGGCCCTCAGGGCTACTGGCAATGTGTCGGTAACGGGTGCCGACGATGTTGACCTGCGCGCCGCATGGGCAGGGTACGACGCAGCCACCTCCGTTGTGACGCTTAAAGGCTTGCCGGCAACAGCATCAATCCCGGGGGGGACGTTTAGTTCTGATGAGCTCGTGTATTCGCTTTCATCCAAAAAACTGGTGTCACCGGGACGGGCGGCATTTGTGATTACTGAGGTCGGTGACATTGTCCCCGGCGGCATTGACACAAAGGGCGGCATCGAAGTCAGCGCCGGCAAGGTGATTGCGGACCTTTCGGGTGAAACGATGTCAGTGGTTTGCGGCGGTGGCGTGAAGGTCGACCTCGAGTCCGGCGTTCTGACCTGCGAGAAGATGACCGTATCCGGCATCAGCACTACCGGGAAGGCCAAGCAGGGCGACGTGCGGATCGTGGGCGAAGGCACGGTCAGGTTCGAAAGCGGCCCGGTATCGGCAAAGGGCGAGCGTGTGGTTTTTGATGTCGGCAGTGGCGTGATAACGCTCTCGGAACGGAAACGGGTGGGCCGGGTCGATCGATTGTGGTGTCAGAAGCGGAAAAATG
>CALMGO010000519.1 GCA_937863625.1 uncultured bacterium | reverse complement strand
GAAGGCACTGCCACGATGTTGAGACCATTTGTGATACTTCTTCGTCTGATTGTCTCTGCACGCTCAAAACAAACCGCTCGACGTGGGCGGGTTCTTTTTGTGGGACGGGGGCGCGGGCGTACGGGGGCTCTCAGAAGTGCTCTTCACCGCGAAGAAGAGCACCATCGTCACCGCGCCCACAACCAGCAAACCGACAACCACTTCGGGGATGTCAGTGCCTCTCGCGTCCGAAACGTGCCGAGATGCGTTAGCTCCAACGACGATGAAGGCGACGGACCCCGCCACCAGGACAAACCTCTGCCATGCGTTCATATGTCCCCCTTTCAGACTGATGCGATACGACGCAAAGCGCAGAGTAGCGAACGCGTGACGCCGCACTCTCCTCTCGAACTGTCCGGGTATTCTACATTAACTTTATGACAATTCTCAAGGCAAATCTGTCGCTGTCCTTCGCGTGCCTTCGAGCACGCCCGTTTCTACCTTGGCCTTGCCTGTGATTCCCGTGCGTCGTTGCGTCGTGGTGCGAGACCGATTTTGCTTGGCCTCGGCCTTTCTAAATCTGTGTAATCTGTGTCATCTGTGGATAGACAGGTTTTGACTTGTCTTTCTCTGCGCCCCTGCGCCTCTGCGCGAGATAAGGTTTGCCTTGCTTTCGCTTGTGCTTTGCTTTTCTCTACAGCCTCGATTTTACTCGCCGGAACGGAACGTCCCGACTCGTCGGGAGCCTGCAGCCTGACGTTGTCTTCCTTTGCGCTCTTTGCGCCTTTGCGTGAGGCAGGGTTTGCCTTGCTTCCGTCTCCGCGTTCCCCAATCTGCGAAACTTGCACGCCTCTGCGGAACGTCCCGACCAGTCGGGGGCGAGCTTCAGCGAAGTAGTGTGAGACAGGGTTTGCCTTGCCGTTGCCTGGGCTCTTCAAATCTGTGCAATCTGTGTAATCTGTGGACAGACGGTTGTGTGTTTTTCTCTGTGGAGCTCCGCTCCGTCTACCCCATCCTCACCACGTCCTTATACTCCGCTGACGTCAGGAAGTACAGCCCCAGCAGCACGTCGTCCACCGTCGGCTTGATTTCCCCGCTTAAAAGCATATGGAGAAACCAGAGCCCAGCCGCAAACCGTGCATCCCTCAGCACCGCCACTTCCAAGAGCATGTCCCTCGGCCCTTCAAATCCGTACGCGTCCCGCGCGATGAGGTACCCCGCCTCCGACAGCATCTTCACGCACTCGACCGGCCTCTCGTCCACGTATGCCGCCAGACACTCGGCCAGCAGTTTCTCGAGCGCCTCTTCCGCGCGCTTTTTGCCCAGTTTCTTGAGTAGCGCCTTTATCAGTTTCCGCGCCTCGCGCCCCCGACGGTGCGTCTCGACCGACATAATCCGGTAAAATTCATGCCTTCGCCCGAGGAGGTTTCCCACCGCAAACGCCATCTGCCTTTTGAGTATCGGATTGGTCACTCCGCTCAAGTACGGCAGTACTTCCCACATGTCAGACGCCGAACCTATCTCCCCCAGCGCCTCGACCGCATTTGCGATGACCTGCGCTTTCTGTTCCCGTCTGATGAGCGCCTTTAGCGCGCCGATGGCTTTTGGATTACCCATCTCGCCCAGCGCCCGCGACGCCGCGCCGCGCACGTGCCGGTCGTCGTCCTCAAGATGCATGATTAGCGTGTCGAGCGCCCGCTCGTCGCCTATCATTCCTAACGCGCGGATGAGTGTCAGCGTCGAGTGCGCCACCGGGTTTGCCAGTCTCTCGAGAAGCGCCGGCACCGCATCAGGGTCGCCTATCTCGCCAAGCGCGTCAATAGTCTCCTCGCGCACCACGACACTCGGGTCGTCGAGCCTCGCCAAAAGGTCGTCTGTCGCCAGCCTCGTCCGCATCGCACCGAGCGACCTTACCGCCTTTGCCCGCGACCTGACCGACCGCCCCGCTTTGAGGACGTTCATCTGCGCAAATGCCCGCACCGGGCTCGTGAGCAGTATGTTGCCGAGCACCACGCCCATCGGCGCCGACCCCACCTCGCGTATCCTCAGAAAAAACGGCAGACAGAAAAGATACAGCACCATCGATATGAGCATGAGGTTGTGGTACTTGGTCAGTTCGGCAAAGTGCCCCCCGAGCCCCGCGAGGAAAAACGTCTCATGAGTCCTCGCCACGTACCCGCCCACTATCGGCGCCACCGCTGCGATGAGCCCCGTCGTCGAGAAAAATACCGCCACAAACATCCCGCGCCCCTCGCGTGGCGAGAGCCCCATCAAAAGATTGGTAAATCCCACGTTCATCCCCGACGCCATAAACCCCGCGTATATCGCCTGCAGTGTTAAGAGCAGTTTGGCATTTTCCGGCGTGGTAAAAAAGTACATGACCGGTATCGGTATGCTTGCCGCCAGGCAGAGGTTAAATACCGGTTTCGAACCGAGTTTGTCCGCCACTATCCCCCAGAACCACGAGCCCACAACCGCCGCCACGAGTGCTGCGCTCGTGAGAAACCCGATGAGCGAATAGTCGATTAAGAGGTCTTCCTTGTAGTACACCG
>CALMGO010000518.1 GCA_937863625.1 uncultured bacterium | reverse complement strand
CGTGTCAAACGAGACCAGATATCGCTTACGGTGGAGATGTTTTTTCACTGGAATGCCCCAAGTCTGTCGAACAAAGCGGAAGTTTATTTTACTCTTTTACTTTCAGAAAGCAAAGGACGCTGGAAAATAAGGACAACCGGCGATAGGGTTTCACCCTGAGGGCCGCGCAACCGTGAATAAAGATAGCGCAGCTCGGTATAGAGTAATGAGGCGGCTCTTTGGTGAAATCCGCCCCACTCCTGCACATTTCTGAAACGCGCGCGGGGCGGGCCTCGTCTAAGAGTTTGAATGGAGGGGGGACAGTGAGGTCCAGGCATCCCCCGGCAAGCACCCGTGGAAAGGCTCATGGCTCTACTTACAGCGAGGAATCGAAGTGAGAAAGCGCACGAAGGTAATATTAGTATCGGGACTGGCAATCTTCGCATTAGCGGCGTTTGTGCTCGGCGGCATGGTCATACGCGCCAGGTTGGAGAAAATAGGCAAGGGTCTCGAGGGTGAGATTGTCCGGATTGAAAGCGCGCAGGAGGGGGAGCTTGTAGAGTTTGTCAACGCTCCCGGCGAGGTCGAGCCGTTGAACAAGGTCGCCATAAGCGCCAAGGTGATGGCGCGGATCGTGGAGATGCCATACGAGGAAGGCGACGTCGTGACCAAGGGCGACCCGGATGCCGAGCCTCCCGTGCCGGCTTCGGTGCTCGTGCGGCTGGACGCCACCGAGCTTGAGGCGTCGCTTCGCAGCGCCGAGGCGCGCCTGGCGGCGCAGGCGGCGCAGATAGAGGCCGAGAAGGCTCGCATCGAAGGCCAGAAAGCCCAGCTTAAGGGCACGCAGGCGAGCCTTGACCAGGCCGAGAGGGAGTACAAGAGGTGCTGTCAACTGCGCGAGTCGCGCGACATATCCGAGTCCGAGATGGAGAATTCACAGAGCCGCCTTGACGAACTCACCGCGCAGTTTGCCTCGGCGAAGTACTCTCTTGAGGCCGGTGAACTGGGCCTCGAGGTGATGAAGCACAACCTCGAAGCCGCAGACGCGGACGTGGCGCGCGCGCGCGACGCGGTGAGTTATACGGTGATTACGTCCCCCATCGACGGAGTTGTGACGAGGCGCAACGCCAAGGTCGGCGAACTCGTCGTGACCGGCACGATGAACAACCCCGGAACGGTGATACTCGAAGTGGCCGACCTCTCCAAAATGCAACTTGTCGTGCAGGTCGACGAGAGCGACATCGGCGGCGTTGAGGCGGGGCAGACGGCCGACGCGAGGATTCACGCATATCCGGGGGAGAAATTCGAGGGAGTCGTCGATTCGATCGCGCTGACGCACGACTATATCGCCGGCGGCGGGAAGTATTACAAGACCAAGATACTCCTCGAGAGTAACGGCCAAAGGATTTACAGCGGGCTGACTGCCGACGTCGACATACTCACGAGAAAGCACGAGAACATAATCAAGGTCCCGAGCCAGGCCGTCCTCGCGCGCGAGGTGGACGACCTGCCGCTTGCCATACGAGAAGGCAATGCGTCGGTTGACACGAAGAAGAGCTTTGCGACGGTAGTCTACCGCTTTGTCGCTGGAAAGACCGTCGTCACGCCGGTCACGATAGGAGCCACCGACGCCACGCATACGGTCATAGAGGCGGGGCTCACCGCGGACGATAAGGTTATCGTAGGACCCTACAAGGTGCTCGAAGGACTAAAGCACGACGCGGCCGTGCGCGATGAGAAGGTTGTAGAGGCCGAGAAGAAGGCCAAAGAAGACGAAAAAGCCAAAGCCGAGGCCGCTGCCAAGGCGGGTGATTCCAAAGACGCCGATACGGGCAGCGCAGGCGACAGCAAGGCCGACGAAAAAGGCGACTCCGCATCCGGCATCGCGTCCACTGACAGCAAAGCCGAGTAACCCGGCGACGATAGCGAGGTGACTCCAATGATCATTCGCCTGAGAAACGTCAGGAAGGTATACAAGATGGGCGCCGAGAGAATTCACGCGCTTGACGGCGTGCACCTCGACATAGAGAAGGGCGAGTACGTCGCGGTCATGGGCCACTCCGGCTCCGGCAAGAGTACGCTCATGAATATGCTCGGATGTCTTGACCGGCCGACGTCGGGCACGTATGAACTCGACGGGCAGCTCACGACCCGCATGTCCGGCGGCGAACTCGCGCGCGTCCGCAACAGGCGCATCGGGTTCGTGTTTCAGAGTTTCGAACTCATGCCGCGCATGACCGCGGTCAAGAACGTGGAACTGCCGCTTGTTTATGCGCCTGACGGCTGGCGCGGCAGGCACAAGATGGCCCGAGCGGCTCTCGACAGGGTGGGGCTGGCCGATCGCGCGCACCACAAGCCCAACCAGATGTCCGGCGGACAGCGCCAGAGAGTGGCCATAGCAAGGGCGCTTATCTGCCGGCCGAGCATTCTCCTGGCCGACGAGCCGACGGGAAATCTCGACAGTAAGACAAGCGCCGAGATACTCGACCTTTTCGACGCCATTCACAAGGACGGCCAGACGATAATTATGGTCACCCACGAGGCCGACGTCGCATGCCACGCGAAAAGAATCGTACGCATGAGCGACGGCAGGGTCGTCTCCGACCTGCCGGTCGAGGCGGACGAAGTGTATGCGCTGGCTTCCTACCACAGCGGCGAGGGGCCGCTGGAGCAGGGGGTTGTCGGGCAATGAGCATCTTTCTTGCGCCATGGACGTTCATGCGGCTTCTCATCCAGAGCGTTATCCTGGCGGCCGGACAGATATGGAGCAACAAACTCCGCAGCGTCCTTACCACCACCGGCATTGTCATCGGCGTCGCGTCGGTCGTGGCGGTCGTAGCGGGGCTCACCGGCCTCGAGGCGCTCGTCGTGGACGAACTCGAGATGTTCGGCGCTAAAAGAATAGGCGTCTGGCCCGTAAGGCCGGAGACCGGCCCGATGAAACGCGTATCCTGGTCGAGGGTCAGATTTTACCCGGAACAGTTTGAGGGCCTTCTCGATCACTGCCCGTCGGTCGACTGCTTTACGCGCACGACCGGATTCGGCGCGACGGTGAGCTTCGGCTCGCACAGGGTCGAGACTGTTGACGTGCAGGGCGTCGACCCGTCGGCGCACAAGATCTCCAACCGCAGCGTGATAATGGGGAGGGAGTTTTCGCATATCGATATGGAGACCGGCGCGCAGGTGTGCGTGATAGAGGAAAAACTGCGCGACAAACTCTCGCTCGACCGCGAGTGCATCGGCCAGAAGATCCTCATCGGCGACAGGACCTACACCATCGTGGGCATAGCCGAGCCTCCGGCCGAATTCAAACTCATCAACACCGGCGGAGGGGAATCATATACAGTCTTCGTCCCGTTCACTGCCATATACAACAGAGATAGCTGGATGGGAGTGGATGCGCTCGCCAAAAGCGCCGACGTCGCCGAAGAGGCCCAGGCCGAGATAAAGTTCTTCCTCCGCCGTACGAGAAATATCAAGCCCGGCGAACCGGATACCTTCGGAGTGCAGACCGTCCAGCGCATACTCGAAGGGTTCAGGGCGATTTCAATGGGCGTGACGGCCGTGGCCGGAAGCATAGTGGCTATTTCGCTTCTCGTTGGCGGCATAGGCATCATGAACATAATGCTCGTCTCGGTAAGCGAAAGAACCCGGGAAATCGGACTTCGAAAAGCCGTCGGCGCCAAACCGTCCGCAGTGCTCCTGCAGTTTCTCGTCGAGGCCGTGGTGCTCTGCCTCATAGGCGGCGGCGTGGGGCTTGGCATCGGGCAGCTCCTGACCGTCGGCATGGCCAATATACCTAATTTCCCCCTCGAAAAGGCTCACATACCGATGTGGGCGGTGGGGCTGTCATTCGGATTTTCATCCATGGTAGGGCTTTTCTTCGGGATGTTTCCGGCGGTCAAGGCCGCCAGGCTCGACCCTATAGAAGCCCTCAGGCACGAGTAGGTCATTTCAGGACAAAGCAATGGGCAAGATCATACGGCTGCCGTTCTCGATACTGAGAGTGCTCGTCGAAAGCATCCGCCTCGCGTGCGGCGAGATTCGCTCGAGAAAAGCGCGAAGCGCCATGACGACCGTCGGCATAATCATAGCGGTCGCGTCGACAGCGACGGTCATCGCGGGGCTCACGGGGTTTCAGACGCAGGTGGAGAGTGAATTTGAAGCCATCGGCAGCAAGACGATGATCGCGGTGCCCCGGCAGCCGTACTCCGAATTTTCCAAACGCGTGCCGTGGGAAGAACTGCGTATTTTTCCCGAGCAGGTCGAAGGACTGCTCGAACACTGTCCCTCGGTCGCCTTATCCGCCCGGACAAACTGGATACCCGGCGATGTGACCTACGGACGCTACACGGTCAAGGATGCCGACATCCAGGGTTACGACCCCAGTTGGAATACGATTGACAAACGCGCGATAATCGCAGGCAGGCCGTTTCTGGACGCCGACAACGACCAGAGACGACGCGTCTGTATCGTCAGTGACGACGCTATAAAGAAACTTCACCTCGGAAACGACTGTGTCGGCGAGACGATTACGATTGAGGCGCGCACGTACGCTATAGTCGGCATAGTCGAGCCGCCGGTCGACACGCCGGTTCTTGGAGAGAGGCGGGACGACACTATCGACGTCTTTGTGCCGTTAATGACCACCTATGACAAGTCCAACAGCAACTTCTTCAATATCACCGCCGAAGCAAGATCCGTCGACGCCGTCGAGGAAGCAAAGGCCGAGATGACGTTTTTCCTGCGCGCGAGGCGCGGCGTTCAGCCGGGCGAGCCGGACAATTTCCGGGTAATCGTTTTCAAGGAGTACGCTCAGAATTTCGGCTCCTTTGCATCATCGGTGACTGCGATAGCGGGAGCGATTGTCGCCATATCGCTTCTGGTCGGAGGTATCGGGATTATGAATATCATGTTCGTATCGGTCAGCGAAAGGACGAAGGAAATCGGCCTCAGAAAAGCGATAGGCGCGCAGCCTGCGGCGATATGCCTTCAGTTTCTCGTCGAGGCGGTGGTGCTGAGTGTTTTCGGCGGGTTTATGGGGCTGGCGGCCGGGTGGGGGCTGACTTTCATCATGGCGCACATCCCGGGCGTGCCGCTCGGCGCTGCTGCGATACCTTCATGGGCGATTGCGCTGTCATTTGGTTTCTCCACTGCCGTGGGGATATTTTTCGGTTTGCTTCCTGCGGTCAAGGCCGCGCGAATGAATCCAATCGAGGCGTTAAGAAATGAATAGGACTGCGAAGATGAATACGAGACTTCTGGCGGCGTTTGTAGTCTTCACGGCGGCGTTGGCGGTGGGCTGCCAGGGGACTTCCACTGATAAGTACATGACGAGGACCGACGCGCTCGAACAACTGCGCGCGATAGAGCCCTTTGCGCCCGAGGCGGTCGTCAAGGATGAGACGCCTCCGGCCGAAGGGGCGGCCGGGACTCCCGGCGAAAAGCCACAGGCCGCGCCGGCGGAGGTCTCCCTGACGATTGAGGAGTGCCGCGCGGCCGCGCTCGAGGGCAATCTCGACCTCAAGGTCGCGCTCTATTCTCCGGCCATCGCCGCCGAGTCGGTCACCCAGGAGGAGGCGAGGTTCGAGGCGTCGCTTTTCTCGAAACTGCTCTTTGCCAAGACCGACGCGCCGACCGCAAGCACTCTTTCGAGCTCCAAGGCGGAGTCCGTCGCCGGCAACCTCGGCGTCAACGTGCCGCTCAAGACCGGAGGGACTATTACGCTCGATCTTCCGGCCAGCCGCTACAAAGACAATAACGCCTTCTCGACGCTGAACCCTGCGTACACGTCCGACTTTTCCGCGTCGATATCTCAGCCGCTTTTGAACGGCGCGGGCGTTACCGCCAACACCCACTCGATTCGCGTGGCGCGCTACCAGGCCGACATAAGCCGCGCCGAGACCAAGCTCGCCTGCATGCGCGTCGTCGCAGGCGTCGACCGCGTCTACTGGCAGTTGTACTCGGCCAGAAAACTGCTCGATGTTCGCAAGAACGAATACGACCTCGCCGTCGCGCAGCTTGAGCGGGCAAAGCGCCAGGCCGACGCAGGTCTTGCCAAGGAGGTCG
Source organism: uncultured bacterium (assembly GCA_937863625.1). GTDB lineage: Bacteria > Planctomycetota > DG-23 > SLPQ01 > SLPQ01 > CALMGO01. The sequence continues at coordinate 577 of CALMGO010000518.1, read as the reverse complement.
ACGTCATTAGCGCAGAGACCGGCGTCGCCGAAAGGCTCGAAGCCGTCATCATCGCCGACAACGACTCGCGCCTGCGCGAAAGAGACCTCAAAAGAGCCCTTAACCGCGAGCATCTCGATATGGAGAGCTCAACCGTCGTAGTGCCTGTGACCGAGCCCGACCCCGTGCATTACAATTTCGACCCGGCCAGACTCGTCCATGCCGCGATGGAAAACCGCATGGAGCTGCTCGAACTCGAACTCCAGCTTGCCCAGGACCAGAGCTCCATTGACTACGCGAGAAATCAGCGGCTCCCGGGGCTGGCCCTGGGTTACCGCTATACCGTCAACGGCCTGGGAGGGACGTTGGGAGACTCGATGGACCTTATGCGCGACAAGAGGTTTGAGGATCACTCCGTGACGCTCGACTTCTCCGTCCCCCTTGGTAACGCCGACGCGCGAAGCCGCCTTCGCCAGGCCCTCACGACCAGGGTGCAGAGACTGGCCACGCGCGAGTCCCGGCAGGCCGAGATCACGCAGGAGGTCTTAAACGCGCTTGACCAGATCGAGGCCAACTGGCAGCGCCTCCTCGCCAACAG
>CALMGO010000517.1 GCA_937863625.1 uncultured bacterium | reverse complement strand
CGACGAATACGAAGGCACGCGATTCGGCCACGGCACCGTCATGCGCCGAGTTCTCGACGCAGGCGCGCAAATCGTTCAGGTTGGTATTCGCTCGCTCTCTATCGAAGAGGCCCGACTTATCGATTCCGGCGCCATCGCCACTTTCTTCGCCTCCGCCATCCACAATGACCCTGCGTGGATTGACCGCGTCATTGAGGCCCTGCCCCAGAAGGTCTATCTCTCGTTCGACATCGACGGACTCGACCCGGCAATCGCGCCCGGCACCGGCACTCCAGAACCTGGCGGCCTCGGTTGGTATGAGACCCTCGCACTCTTGCGCCGCGTCGCTGAGGCAAGGCAAATCGTCTCCGCTGACTTCGTTGAGGTCGCCCCCGTCAAGGGGTCATGTGTCACCGAGTTCGCTGCCGCGCGGCTCATCTACAAGTTTCTCACATATCTGACCGCCTCAGAGGACCTGCTTTCCGACGCGTCCTGAGAGATCATGGTTTCCCCGGCGCTCCGCACATTTTGACGGAATCATTTCTGCGCGCTTCGTGTCATTGTAACGCCAACCCTTTCACAGTCGGACTATGGCCATAACTCTTCCTTGGGACACCTGTTATGACTCTATCAAAACGCGCGCTTTTGCTTACGGCGCCTGACCGGTCCGCAATGCTCGCCGACTGCTTCCCACCCGGCGGCCGCGCCAATCGCAAGGCAGCGCATTCGTCGCTCCCTAACATGTGTGTTAACATTCACTTACAACTATAACAAAGCTCCCGTTCGCATTATGCGAAAAGTGTGGTATACTCTTGACGTTGGGTTACTAAGTCTCTGTTATCAAAGGCTTTTGAACTTGCAAACTGGCGGCAACCTCATAAAATCACTCTTGGTCGGTTTGCCGGCCGCTTCAATCGAGCAGGGGCACACAAGGCACGCAGGGGGCGCCGCCACTTAGGAGGGTAACTTCATGAAGGGCGTTCTCGCCATTATTCTGGCCGGAGGAAAGGGGACCAGACTTGGCCCCTTGACTCTGCACCGCGCAAAGCCCGCTGTCCCCTTCGGCGGTATTTACCGCATTATTGACTTCCCCCTGTCAAATGCGATCAACTCAGGTCTTCGCAAGATCGTCGTCGTCATCCAGTACAAGTCTCTCTCCCTCATGCGGCATCTTGCCGACGGCTGGACTTTCCTCTCCCGCGAGCTCGGCGAGTACATCGAGACCATACCTCCCCAGCAGCGCGTCGGCGAGAGGTGGTATCAGGGTACCGCGGACGCAATTTACCAGAATATTTACTTCATTGAAAAGGAACAGCCGAAGCACGTCCTCGTCCTTGCAGGCGACCATGTCTACAAGATGGACTACGCCAAGATGCTTGATTTTCATAACGAGAAAGGCGCCGAGCTTACAATCGCCACCACGGAGGTCCCCGTCTCAAAGGCCCACCACTACGGCATCATGGCCACCGATGAGACCGACCTCATCACAGGTTTCCAGGAGAAGCCCGAACGCCCCCTGCCCATGCGCTCCGACCCCAACCACGCTCTCGCGTCAATGGGCATTTATATCTTCAATACCGACACGCTCATCAAGTACCTCTATGAGGACGCGCGCACGCGAAGCGCCCATGATTTCGGCAAGAACGTCATACCGCAGATGATTCGCAAGAACGCTCGCGTCTACGCCTACAACTTCGTTGACGAGAACCGCAAACAGGCCAAGTACTGGCGAGACGTCGGCACGATCGAGGAATACTGGGAGGCCAATATGGACCTCATCTCGGTCACTCCCGTCCTCAACCTGTACGATGGTGAATGGCCGATTCGAACGTTCCACGAGCAGACCCCGCCGCCGAAATTCGTATTTGCGCAGGAGTTCGAAGGCGGCCGACGCGGCGTCGCCCTCGACTCCGTCATATCTTCAGGATGTGTTATTTCAGGCGGGCGTGTCTTGAGGTCTGTCATGTCGCCCAACTGCCGCGTCAATTCCTACGCGTCCGTCGAGGAATCCGTCATCTTCGAAGGAGTCGATATCGGCAGGCGCTGTCGCATACGCCGCGCGATTATCGATAAGGGTGTGAATATCCCCGAAGGCTCCGAGATCGGCTACGACCTCGATCGCGACCGGGAGAGGTTCTGGGTGAGCCCGGGCGGCATTGTGGTGATTTCAAAAGCCGAGCACATCGATGCGCCTCGTGCCCTGGCCCCCGCAGGCATCTGATCGCTCGCAAGCCGCCGCGTACGGCCGGCTTCACGCGTTCGCTTAGCCGGCAGGCGGCGTGTCGTTCGGCCCGAGGTCCCGCGGGTCCCTGCGGTCCTTGGTCTCCTCGGTGATCTCGTTCATCCCCTTCTTGAACTCCGTCACGCTCTTACCGAGCGACCGCATCACGTTGGGCAGCCTCGCCCCGAATAGAAGCAGTAGTACGACAAGGATAATGATAAGTTCGGTGGTATTCAGACCAAACATCGTGTAGCCTCCCGGCCGTGGACACGCGCGGGTCTATCCGCGCTGAACAAGCCCTTTACTGCAGTCATTATCGCCGTCGCCGTCTCCCTTTCCAGTAAAATTCCTTTCCGCCCCGCCCCCCCCCGCATTAAACACAACCGGCGCTCGCCTTTGGCAAGCGCCGGCTTCCGCCTCCCACTTGTTCGTCTACCTCTCTTACACTGGATTTCCTATCCGTTTTTCCTATTCAAACACATCCTCACTGCAGTACTCCACAAAGATGTCGTCAAAGCAGTATTCCAGCGGCTGCCGGTGCATGGTGATGACGCCGTATGCAAGGTACTGCCAGTTAACTCCTTGCCTAGTGTTTATTCCGTCAAGGCCGCCTTCGTCGTTGTTATCAATCTTCAGCCGGATCCTGCCGCTTGTCCCGTCCGCCACCTTGATGAAATACTCTATCTTGTGCCACCCGTTCATGTTTGGTCCGCCGGATGCGAAGTCGTACGCGTTCGCACTTCGGAAGCTATCTCCTGCCGTCGTGTTCACAATGAGATGATTGCGTACCCTGTCTTCGACAATAGTCCCGGGCTGCTCGACGCTTATGGTCACAAGCTTCGTTTCCTGGTTGTTCCCGATCTTGTGGATCAGGTCAAGACAGCTGCCGGCTGGACGCGGTTCATTAAAAAAGTAAAACCAGAATTCCCCCCTTACGCACGTCCCCGCCGTAATGTACTCAGAAAGCACTTGCTGGTTGCAGAGTCGCGATGCGGTGATATCCTTCGTGGCTATGAAGAAATCGCCTCGTGGAGACGCGCTTAGTCCTCCGCCGATCTCCACCGGCCTCCGGTTGAATGTTCCATCGGGATAGCCTCCAAATGGTCCCGATGCCGTGAAAATAACCTGCCCCACCGCCGCACATACCAGCGCGCACATTGTGCAGATCAGTACCAGCACTAATGCGCCCGCGGG
>CALMGO010000516.1 GCA_937863625.1 uncultured bacterium | reverse complement strand
CATGAACCTTTCGTCCCTCCGGTTCGGCGCCCCGGAAAAGACCCTCGCTTTCAGGAAAGTCGACGGCAAATGGCTCTGGGATGCCCGCGATATCCTCCAGTGGTACCTCGAACACAGAAGCGAAATCTCAAACCTTTCACAAGGAGGTTTCCTGTGAGTGACAACGATCTCGAAGAAAAACCCACCCCCGACGTCCCGCGCGGCATTCTCTTCTTCGCGGCGCTCGCGGCCATCCTCATCGCCGCTTTTGTAACCGGGTTCGTCGTCCAGAAAATCCGCGTCGCAGGCTCCGCCCTCAAGGAGGATTGGCAATACGTCGAGGACATCCGCGCCCGCGACGCCGCAACCGTCGCCGCAGAGAAGACAGCCGGAGCCGCTTATATACATAATGTCTCCATCTCGCTTGCCGCCGAGAGGCTCGATTCCGCAGACACTGGCCCGAGCGCACGCATCTCCGGCACTATCTCAAACTCCGGCCCCTCCGACGTCGTCCTCGCCAAGGTGACAATCGCCTTCTATAACGACGACCCCGCCGCGCCCGTCGACACCCGCGAAATACTCCTCATTGACGCTACCGCCAATTCCGTTCGCTCCGACCGGGCTCTCGGCGGCTCCGAAGTGCGCCCCATCGAGATGTCCGTCGAAGATATAAAACCCGCGTGGACGACTTCTAATGTCACCGCCGCCATAAGCGAGGTATGGATCCGTGTCCCGCCGACTCCATAGAGCCGCGCCCGTAGCCGCGCTCCTGGCCGTGCTGGCTCTTGTCCTGCCCGCGCTCTCCGCTGAGAGCGCCCCAAAGGTCCCCCCGCCGCTATTTGAAGGGCCGAAGGCCACCAGCACGCTGCCCGGCGCCATAACCACCAGCGACGACAAGACCACCTCCGGCCTCATCTACGCCACCCTCGGCAAACCGATGACCATCTACGACCGCGCCGAAAAGCGATATCTCGAGTTCCCCCTTGCCGATGTCTCCCGCATCGACGTCGCCGTCGAAGAGGAACACGAAGAACCCTACTGGTACTGGAAGGAAAGCGGTAGCGACGAAAAGGTCTTCACAGGCAATACCTACCCCTGGCGAAAATACCTCACTACCGTCACCTTCGCATCGGGAAAGAAAATCACCGGCGATATGGCCGGGCCCCTCTATATCGAGACCCCCTCCGGAGAGAAAAAACAGTTCATCCTCCATAAGCGCGACAAAGGCAAAGAGGGGCAGAAACTGGCCGACCTCCTCTATGTCAAGTCCGTCGTCCTTTCTCCCGATTCCCCGCCCGCTGACAAAAAGGACTCGACTGAGTAATGACTATCGCCACGTTGGTGCTCCCATGAACAAGAAGGTCTTCGTCCTCAAGTACCTCCTGCCGCCCGTGCTCATCCTCGCCACCGGCGCTGTGGCGTTGCGCATCATGCTCGGCGGGTCGTTTCCCTTCGTTGTCACCTCCATCCCCCCCACAGGCCCTCTCAGCCCCGACGAGGAGAAGATCGCCGCCTCGTTTCTTGACGCTCCGTCACAGCCCGCCGTCCCTGACGATAAAAACGCCGCCTTCGCCTACCGAAAAGCCCTGGACCTTTTCGCTGCATACAAAAACAATAACCCGTCTTACATCCCCGGCGACTGGCGTGCCGTCATTGGCGCCATCTCGCCCGCGCTCAGCGCCCCCTTTACCGAACCCATTCCGCTTGCCGCCGATGGCGCCGAGCCTCCCGCGTTTCTCCCTCTCTATAACGCCGCCTCTTTTGCCTGTAATTTCGGCGCTGACTGGACCATGGGCCCCTTCACCCAGATCCAGCGTCTTCCCGACATGCAAGACCTGGCCATATGGCTTGGCGTGCAGGTTCGCTTCGACATGGAGCAGCGCCGCCCCGAACGCGCCCTTACGCACCTCGCCGTCAGCTTCGGTATCGCCGGACACCTCTCCGAAGAGCCCGCCCTTCTCTCCCAGATCTATGCCGGCAGTATCATGAACCTCGCCCGTCGCTCGCTCATGCAGGTCGCCTTCCAAATGAAAGACGATCCCGCCTTTCTCCGCGACGCCGCCGCCCTCATACGCGAACACGGCGCGCTTCGCACTCCGCCTGCTGACGTTATAACAAATGAATGCTCCCTTGCCGTATCGTACTACTGCCGCCTCGCCGCCGACCCCGCCCGTTCCGCCGACGACTTCACCGACGCACTGCGCGAGTTCATTGAAATGGCCCAACCTCAGTTCAGGGATGTCCCCAACGACACCCTCGGATCTCCGCCGCAAGGCTCCACCCCCTACAGGCACTGGCTCGAACGCGCCCTCGGCGTCCCCTTCAACTCGATAAATGACAGTACCTTCCGCCCCGTCGTCCGCAAAATGGCCGCCTTCTGCCGCACAGAGGCCGATATCCTCGCCGCCGCCGCCGAAGAAAACCTCGCCGCCTCCCGCGATGCCGCATCCGTCTTCAAGGAAAAGGACCGCACCGTGTTCCGCGCGACACCCGAGGCCCTCTTCGCGAGACTCTTTCTCCCTTCGACCGCCAACTTCCCGCTCCGCTTCGCCAAAGACGCCGCCGAAAACGCCGCCGCCGTTCAGGTCCTCGCTGCCCTCGCCCGCTCTTCACATGACACCGGCCCCGTCCTTGACGCCTTCGGTGCTGAATGCACCGTCACGTGGTTTGACGACCTCGTCTATATCGAGAGCCCATCACAGTATGTCGCTCCTCACGTCCTCGACATGTGTTTCGGCGCCGATGTCACCTATGAGCAACTCTCCCAGCGCCTCCGCGACCTCTCCTCCTCCGACGCGCTTTTGAATGCTCCTGACTGACGCCACCCCGCATTCCTCCCTTTTCGCCCGGCCGATTTCACACCCCCGATCGGCAAAGTCATCTTTGGGATTGGGGATAATACCGGCCGGCATCGCAGACCGGCATGTCCGACGTTTTCTTCCTGTCTATCAAAGTGCCCCCCATCGACGGCAAAAAGAACCTGCCCTTCCGCTGTGTCGCCCGCCGTCCGCGAGCATTACCATGTGTCATGGCCGCCAAAGACAGGAATCGACGGCTTCGGCATGATGTGGGTTTACAATATCGCCAAGATAGTTTACAATATATGCCGATAACGTTTACAATGTCCTGTCATGGAGCCATGGACAATTAACATGAAAGAGCCACGAAGAATAGAGCAGATTCGCGCGTTCATCCTGGACAATGTCGCGGCGTATCCTAAGGATATCACGAAGGTTACGGCTCTGAAGTTCGACATTTCACGCCAGGCTGCGTCCCGGCATGTGCGCGGTTTGGTGGCCAGGGGGCTGCTGTCGGCAAACGGAAAAACGCGAAGCAGGTCATACGCGCTGGCCAGTCTTGCGGAAAAGATACTCTCTCTGCCTATCACTCCGGATTTGGAGGAGGACCGCGTCTG
>CALMGO010000515.1 GCA_937863625.1 uncultured bacterium | reverse complement strand
GGCCTTCTCTGCTTCGCGCTTCGTGTTCCTGTTATTCCTCCGGAATTATGATCTCTTCCGTCGGACAGGTTATCGTCTCATAGAACATCACAGGCAGACTCCCCAGCGGGAACGGCGTATAGTCGTTGGCGTCGCGCTTGGTTATGTTGTTAAGCGTAGCGTTGCGCCTGTTGCCGCCAAGGTCAAAGCCGAATGACACGCCATAGCAGTAATTGCCCTCGAAATCCATCACACCCGTGAAGTTGACGTTCGTCACATTACTGAGTTGATAACCCGCGTGCGCCGCTATCAGCATCGAGTCCACGTCCTGAAATTCATAACCCGCACCGATTTCGGTCGTCACCACGTCATCCCACATCGATCCCCACATCAAAAGCGCCTGGTCCGTCGGCTGCTGCGTTATCGAGCCGCCAGGTCCCACCGTCCTGTCGTTAAGACCCCATACGCCGGTGAGCGCCAGGTAGTTGCTCTTGTCGATGTCAACGCCCAGCGTCGGCTTTACGATGAAAAGGTCCGCCTGCTCCCAGGTCCTCTGATACATCAACTGCATCGACCACGCGCCGTTGGTTGAGCCGAGGTCTACGCCCCTCTGAAGCATGCCCGCCGAGAGCAGAAAATCAGGGTCTTCGTTGCGAGCCGTCAGCTTCGCCCCTACCTGGCCGCCCAGGCCGTACTGGTCGAGCACCGGGTAACCGAAATTCGCCGCCACGTAACCCAGAGGTGTCGGGTCCTCGCCGTCCGGCATCATTACCCCGCCGCCCGCCTCGATAAAGAGGTTGTCAATCCCCGGCCCGCTCGCGACGGCTTCGGCCGGAGCCGGCGCCGCCTCCTCCTGCGCCCATACGATACCGCACATCGCCAGCAACACCATCCCTGCAAGGATTCCCCTACGCATGATCGACTCCCCTTTCCCCGCTTCGCGCGGTCAGCGCCGCCCTTGTGTCGGCGCTATTGCCTGCCGCCGGGCGATACCCTGAACGCCGGCGGCAGTTGTCATGATTTCCCCTCACGCCCCCTTGGGCGCCTCGATCTTTGAAATTCCCCCCATGTACCCCCTGAGCACTTCCGGTATTGTAACGGAACCGTCGGCGTTTTGGAAGTTCTCAAGTATCGCCACCACTATCCGCGGCATTGCCAGGCCGCTGCCGTTTAATGTGTGGACAAAATGCACCTTCCCGTCCGCGTCGCGATACCGTATGTTCGCGCGCCTCGCCTGGAATGACTCAAAGTTGCTGCAGCTCGACACCTCCAGCCACCTCTCCACGCCCGGCGCCCATACCTCCAGGTCATAACACTTCGCCGCAGCAAATGACAGCCCCTCGGTGCTGAGCTTTATCACCCGGTAGCACAGCCCCAGCGCCTGAAGTATGTCTTCCGCGTCTCTCAACAGGCTCTCGAGTTCTTCGTAGCTCTTCTCCTCCGCGACGATCTTCACCATCTCCACCTTGTCAAACTGATGCACCCGCACGAGCCCCCTTGTGTCTTTGCCGTACGAGCCCGCCTCCCGGCGGAAACATCCCGAATACGCGGTCATCTTCACGGGAAGGTCGAAAGCGCTCAGTATCTCCTCGCGGAAGATATTCGTCACCGGCACCTCCGCCGTCGGTATCATGAAAAGATCGTCCGAGCCGACGTGATACATATCCTCTTCGAGCTTCGGTAGCTGGCCCGTGCCCACCATGCAGTCGCGCGTCACCAGATATGGCGGCAACACTTCCTTGTAGCCGTGCTTCTCGCTGTGATAGTCCATCATGAAGTTGATGAGCGACCGCTCGAGCCTCGCCCCCAGCCCCATATAGAGCATGAACCCCGCGCCCGATATCTTCGACCCGCGCGCAAAATCAACCAGCCCCAGCCGCTCGGCCACTTCCCAATGCGGTGCAGGCCTCTCGGCGAATTTCCCCTTCTCGCCCCAGCTCCGCACCACTTCGTTGTGATGTTCCTCGTCGCCCACCGGCACGTCGCAGGCCGGTATGTTGGGCACCCACAAGAGCATCTCCCCAAGCTGCGCATCGATGGCCGAAAGGTCCGTCTCTATCTCTTTGACGCGCTCCCCCACCTGCCGCATCGATATCACGAGATCCCCGGCCGCCTCGCCCTTCTTCTTCATAATTCCGATGCGCTTGGATACTTCGTTTCTCTCCGCGCGCAGCGCCTCCACTTCCTTCAAAAGCGCCCGCCGCCTTTCGTCCGCGGCAAGTATTGCGTCCACGTCGGCCTTCTCCCGCTTGTTGACGACCGCCGCCTTCACTACCTCTGGATTTTCCCTGATAAACGCAAGATCAAGCATCGTGTTCGTCCCGGTTAGTTCCATGTAAGTAAACAGACTTTGCTAACTCTATTGCCCTCGCGCCCCTTCGTCAATGGTAAAGCCGCTTCTCCTTTCACCGAAAACGTTTGAAATGCCCCCCTGTCGCGTATAAAACTGTTGTGTCCGATTATCTCTACTGCGAGGTCTCCATGCGCAAAACGCTCCTCTTTGTCATCCCCGCTCTCCTTGTCCTTCTCTCCGCGCCCCTTGCCCTCGCCCAGTCCGTCAAAATCCTCGACGATTTCGAATCCGGCCCCCTCAAATGGTCCGGCCGGTATATCGGCAGCACCGTCGACGACTACGCCACCCACGGCGCCAAGGCCTTTAAGATCGCCTTCCCCGCCGGCATCGAGTATCCCGGTATCTCCGCCGAAACCGTCGACCTCGACTGGTCGGCCTTCGATACGCTACGCATGGATATCTACAACCCCCAGCCTGCGCCCGTCAACCTCGATATCCGCATCGACGACGCGCTCTCGACTGCGACCTACGCCTCCCGCTACAACGGCGAGTTCCTCATCATAAACGGCCAGACCTTCCTCGACATCCCCTTCACCGACATAACCGCCTCCGCGCGCCCGCTCAAGTTCTCCGACTTGCGCGTCTTTACTATCTTCATGTCCTCCCCCTCGGTCGATACCGTCCTCTACATCGACAATATCCGCGTCACCAAAGGCCCCGAGCCCCCCGAAAGCCGCGGCCGCGTCATATCCGCCGCCGTTGACGATACCGAGGTAAACGCCCTCAAGGACCGCGCCGTCGCCGCCAGAAACCGCCTCGCCGCTCTCATCCCCCTCGCCCACAAAAGAGGCATCGGCACCCTCGAGGCCAATATCGCCCTTATCACCGCCTCCCTCGGCCTCGACGTCCGCCCCCAGTTGCCATGGTTCGCCTCCCGCAAATCCGAGCTCTACGCCTACGTGGCCGACTCCTGCGCCGCCGCCTGTGACGACGTCGAAAAAACTCTCAAAGGCCAACTCCAGCTCTCGCCCGTCCCGCCTGCCTACGACGCCGCCGAAATCGTCTGGAAAGGCGCAGGCCTCTTCCCCAGGGATACCGGCCCCGCCCCTCGATACATGCTCCT
>CALMGO010000514.1 GCA_937863625.1 uncultured bacterium | reverse complement strand
TTGTCGCCACATATCTGACACCGGGTCTCGACGCCAACCTTTCCCAGACGCGCTCCGGCAGCACCTACTACTACATGAGAGACGGCCTTGGATCGGTCCGCAACGTCGTGGAGTCTGATGAGGACACCGCCAACACCTACGACTACTACGCCTTCGGGAAGGAACTGGGAAGCTGGACTCAAACGCTCACTAACCGCTACACCTACGCCGCGCGCGAGTGGGACGATGAGTCCGCCCAGTACTACTACAGGGCGAGGTACTATGACGGGAGTGGGCGGTTCGCCGGGAGAGACCCCATAGGATTTCAGGGCGGGCTGAACCTCTATCTGTATGTGTCAAATCGTCCGTCGATTGCGAGTGACCCCTCCGGCACGGACATTTACCTCAAATACGGTGCGGATAGCTGGTCTCCCCACCATGCTTGGCATTGGGCTGTATGTGTAGACACGTGGGCCAGATGTGACGATGGCAGGGAGTGTACGTCAACCGGCGCGTGTCGGAACACCGGGCTAGATTGCTTCTCATTTGGTGGATATGGAATTGGCTGGGTGCCGTTCAAGACACGGTGGCTCGGTTGGTCCTATGGGGACATTTGGGGCATGGGGGGGCCCAACGTCGTAGGCCGAATATACGCGCATGGCGATCTCGCAGGGTCAGTAGTCATCGATCGCAAGCGTACTACTCACGGGCAGGATATATTTTGGCATAAATGGATGAAGAAAGCTCGCGAAGGGGAAGAAGATTTCTATGGCGTGCTGTTCTACAATTGCAGGACATACTCAAAGCGTGAGTTCGCCGATGCGCCAGGAGTCGCCGTAGGATCGGGAGTAGCAGGAGGAGGAGCAGGACCCGGCGGCGGCGGCTGGTAGAGAGGTGAGTCATGGTGTCACTCCAGAGGGCATATGAAGGATCTCAGCGCATGGTGTCGCGCCCGAGTTGGTCTCGCATGATGCGCGTCGCCATGATCATAGTCCTGTGTCTGCTTGCATCCTGCTTTGTTGCATTCTTCACATTCTGTCAGATTTCAAGCCACGACCTCACCATAACGAGCATGGGGCGTATGGAGTTGAGGATCGAGCAGTACATACGTGAGCATGGCGTATTGCCGGAACGGATCGAGGATATCCCCGCGCTATCTAACCGAGATGCCGAGTTCAATCTAAACACGGATGCATGGGGCAGAGATATAATGTATTCCAAGGTTGACCTCGACCGCGCGCGTTTGACGAGCTGGGGCGCTGACGGCAAACCCGGCGGCCGCGGCGAGAACGAGGACATTGTGAGAGTACACGATTATTGGGACGAATTGCACCGTGCAGAGAAATTGGGGACAGACTAGGGACACAATGCTAGTTGGCTAGTTTCGAGGACATGGGAATTTCGGGGACGCCATATTCAATTCTGAAGTCGCGATATCGCCTATACTTACGACGATGCGTACCAGTTGACAGGGGAGGTAAGGACCGGCGGTAACTCCTACACCCAGTACTTCTATTATGACGCCTCGGGCAACAGGACGAAGAAGACTTTGGGCGGTACTGACACCGTTTACGTATATAATACGTCAGACCAGTTGACTTCCGAGACGACCGGAGGCACGACGACTACGTACGAATATGATGCGAATGGGGCACTCACAAAAACGGATGATGGTACAGACGTGACTGCATACGGCTACAACTACGAAGGCGGCCTCGTGACATACGATAAAGGCGACACCGACGCCGCGTATGCTTATGACGCCGACGGCAGGAGAATCGCCAAGACCGTGGACGCCGCAACGACAAAGTTCTTCTACGATGGAAGTGACGCCATAGCGGATTACGACTCCGACGACGTCCTTATTGCGACGTACCTGACGCCTTCCCTCGACCGCAACGTCTCCACGACAAGAAGCGGCTCTACCTATTACTACATGGCCGATGGATTGGGAAGCATAAGGAATCTCGTCGATTCCAATGAAACCACACAAAACACCTACGACTACTACGCCTTCGGCAAGGAACTTGGCTCCTGGACGGAAAGTGTCGCCAACCGCTACACCTACACCGCCCGCGAATGGGATGAAGAGTCCTCGCAGTACTACTACAGGGCAAGGTACTATGACGGTGGGGGGAGGTTTAATAGAAGAGACCCTGCGAGAGCGGAGGCTAATCCCTACGCATACGCACGTGCCCGTCCGGTGACCCTCACAGACCCCCTGGGTCTCATGGGAACAGGACGCAACCGCGTGATGGACTGCTGTATAGGAAAATGGCTTCTGCTGCCAACACATGTCGTCTTGGTGCAAGGGATGCTCTTTACGGCGGGGCGCGTTCCGACTAGCGACTACGCCAAAGCGAATAATATTTGGAGCCAATGCTGCATAAAGGTGGAGCAGACAAGCGTTAGGAGTGCAAGAGGATGGGCGAGTGGCGCAGGACCGCTGGGAGTTGATGACCTCTTGGCGACGGGACCTTTACGGACTACGGAGTGGAATGCATTACTGGCGTTGCCTGAGGCCGTTACGGCCGTTCCAGGTAGGGTACAAGTGTTTTACATCCCTGGCTTCGTGGGAGGTGCAATTGCAGGGGAAACATATGAGAGCGCAACGCCTCGGGCTGTTGCGCTGGCCAATAGGCGAGAACCTGATACTTTTGCGCATGAAGTCGGGCACGTACTTCACCTTCATGACCAACTTGACGCAAGGGCAGACCGCAACAACCTTATGACGCGGAAGAGCGACGGAAGAAACGGCACTGACCTTCTTAACCGCGCACAGTGCGACATTGCGAGGGCGAATGTGCCACCACTGGTTGGTGGGGGCACGTAACGATAGAGCGTTATTACTCAGACGGCCATCTACTCAGCAACTATGAGAGCAAAGGCGTGTATGTTGTGGTGCTCAGCGTTGTGTGGATTATCATAGTCTAACAGGAGCGGATCTGGTGACAGCTAAGTCATCGCTAAGGAAGTGGGTCGCAAGTCTGTCTCTGGTACTGCTCGTGCTTCTTGGCGGAATCTACCTCTGGTGGAATCATGCCTGCACGTCCCTCCAAGTCATCGATGCCATTAGCCATTATGGGATTCAGTGGATAAGTGGAACCCCACCAAACGGCTCACCATGGCCCACAGGGGGGCCACGAATCGTAGCGATACGCGTTTCCAACTCTCAGTGGGCGGTCAGGGTCACGCGCGGTGCACTTGGCACGGAAACTGTCGTTGCCTTTGCCGAATACAACGAACGGACATGCTCGTTGACCGTGCATGATTCCTCATACGTGCCTGCGGCTGGCCCTTTCAGCCCGGCCACACGCGCCAAAGGGATACCTTACGACTCCGTGACTTATGGACCGCTGACCGACAAGGAGGCGCAGAAAAGGGCCGAGAATCTCTCTGCGCTGTCGTACACGCCGAAGCAAATTCACGAGGCCTTTGTCCTCTACGACGATAGTCTCGGCAGTCTGGGCCTCATGCCCACCGAGGTCCTCTGGCGGTATGCGCTTAGGAATAACTGGGTCCAAGCGAGCGAAGACACGATGCTCGTCCTCCTATACGATGCAGACCGGTCGTTATCTCTAGGCTTTTTTGTCGACTACGCACAAGGCTCTGATCCCGTAG
>CALMGO010000513.1 GCA_937863625.1 uncultured bacterium | reverse complement strand
GCCCGGTGAGAAAGAGGAAACCGGGTGATATAGGATTCGATTCCTTTACCTGGGATTAAACGGGGTGACTACCTGGGTAACTACCTGCCCACAGATACCATTTATTGCTTGCCCTACACCTTAGCCTTCAGGAGGAAACGGTATAGTAAACGGGGTCAGATACCATTACACGTAAGTCTTCAGCCTACCGGCTACCGCCTTCTCTTCTTCGTGTCACGTCGTGTCTTGCTGTCCTTCGTGGTGATTCCTTGTTTCGGTTTCCCTTTGCGCTCCCGCCACGGCGGGTGAACTTTGCGCCCCGCCTAAGTTTACCCGCCTGTGGAGGGGCGGGTGAACTTTGCGAGAGGCAATGTTTGACTTGCCTTCCTCTGCGCCCCTGCGCGAGATAGGGGTTGCCTTGGTTCTGATTCGGTTTGCTTTCCTCAAGCAGTCTTGCTTTGTTTCCTCTGCGTGCTCTGTGCCTGCCCTTAGTAGCTCCGAGCTTGTCGAGGGGCGGAGTAGGGTGCTCTGTGTGAGGCAAGGGTTTTCGCCGTAGTGGCCCCCCTAAAGGAAGACACTTTTAAGCGGGGGCGAGGTAACAAGCGCCGCCGCTTTGTCTAAATCCATCCGCCCCTCTTGTCGATACTAACATATCCTTAGGAGATTCCATTGACGAGATACGACTCGATTCTTACCGAACAGCGTAACGCCGCCTCAGCAGACCTTGATTCTATGTCGACTGCCGACATCCTCTCCCTCATGAGCCGCGAGGATCAGAATGCCATCGCCGCCGTCCGTGACACGCTCGCGGATATTGAAAAGACCGTCGCCCTTGTCGTCACTTCCTTCACCTCCGGCGGACGCCTCATCTACATAGGGGCAGGCACGAGCGGCCGTCTCGGCGTCCTCGACGCCTCTGAATGCCCCCCGACCTTTGGTGTCCCCCGTACGATGGTTCAGGGCATCATCGCCGGCGGCCCCCGCGCCCTTCGCCGCAGTGTCGAAGGTGCAGAGGATATCGCCGCGGACGCCGTCGCCGCCATCCGCAAAAGGCGCGTTTCCCCGCGCGACACCGTGATTGGCATCTCCGCCTCGAGTCTCGCCCCTTATGTCGTCGCCGCGCTCCGGGAATCCCACCGCCTTAAGGCAAAGACCGTCCTTTTCTGTTGCACCCCCGTTACCCGCCCGCGATACGCCAACGTCCTTATCAATCCTCTCGTCGGCCCGGAGATTATCGCCGGCTCTACGCGGCTAAAGGCCGGCACCGCGACCAAACTCACCCTCAACATGATTACCACCGCCTCGATGGTGAGGATTGGCAAGGTGTATGAAAATCTCATGGTTGACCTGCGCCCCTGGTGTCGCAAGCTCGAGCTCCGCGCCGAACGCATCATCCGCACCTTAACCGGCGCCTCCGCCACGCGCGCCCGAGGCCTCATGTGGCTTCGGGTAATGACCTCAAGACCGCCCTCGTCATGCAAACGCGAAATGTCTCCCGTCGCGACGCCGCCCGACTGCTCAAAAGTTCAAACGGCTTCCTGCGCCCCATCATCTCCGAGGATGTTTCGTGAACACCGTTTACAACATCGTATATAACAGGTGCGCTGAGTTCCTCAACCAGTTGGCCGTCTGGTATCGTACCAACCCCCTCGTCTGGCAGGACTGGCTCATCATCTTTGTTTACATTGCGTTTGCGCTTGGAGTAGGGGCATGGTTTATCCGTCGCAGCGGCAAAAGCATGACCGACTACTACGTGAGCGGGCGTTCACTGCCGTGGTGGCTTCTCGGCACGTCGATGATTGCGACGTCGTTTGCCGCCGACACGCCGCTTGCCATCACGTCGTATATCCGCACCAAGGGTGTGTACGCCAACTGGATGTGGATGGGCCTCGCCGTTGGCCAGTTGCTCGCCGTATTTTCGTTTTCTCTCTTCTGGCGGCGAAGCGAGGTCATCACTGATAATCAACTGATCGAAATGCGTTACACTGGCCGCCCCGCAGCCGCCCTTCGAGGTTTCAAGGCGGCTCTTTTCGCCACCGTCTACAACTTCATCGTCCTCGGCTGGGTCCTCACCGCCATTGGCGACGTGAGCGAAATCATAATCGGCATCCCGAAGGTCCCCGCCATTATCATCTTCTCGGTTATAACGCTTCTTTACTGCACCGCAGGCGGCCTCTGGGCTGTTGCCGTCACTGACCTTGTGCAGTTTGGCATTTCAATGCTCGGCATGATTGTGCTGGCTTTCTTTGCCGTCAAAAGTATCGGCGGCCTTGATGTCCTTCGCGCGAGTGTCGCCGACAATCCTCACATGAATTTCTTCCCGCCTGCAGGTGAAGGGGCGTTTCGCTTTGGCGCGCCGATGTTTGATTTTCTGATGTTTATCCTCGTTGGCTGGTGGGCCACGCCCAGCGCTGACGGCGGCGGATATCTCATTCAGCGAATGGCCGCGGCCAAGGACGAACGCCATTCGCGCCTTGGCATGTTATGGTTTGTAATCGGCACGTACGCCGTTCGTCTGTGGCCGTGGATTATTGTCGCGGCTGTTTCTCTCGTCCTTTATCCCGCGGCCATTACGCCCGACGTCAGCCCGCTTGGCGAAAAGGCCGCGTTCCCGCTTGTCATGCGTGACGTCTTGAAACACCCCGGCCTTCTCGGCCTTATGGTGACTGTTTTCGTGGCCGCGTTCATGTCGACGATTGACACGCATTTGAACTGGGGCTCGTCATACATCATCAACGACATCTACCGGCGATTCTTCGTCAAAGACGCCTCCGAGCGGCATTACGTAAAGGTTTCTTACGTCGCCAACGTCGTCATTCTTGCTGTCGCCGGCGTCGTCGCCGTGTATATTCACACCATCGAGGCCGCCTGGGAATTCATTCGCGCAATGGGCGCCGGCATCGGCGTAATCCTTATTCTGCGGTGGTTTTACTGGCGGATAAACGCCTGGACTGAGATTGCCGCACTTGCCGCTTCGCTTGGTGTAACTGCGTTTTTCGAAATCGCGGCTGTCTATCAACACGGCCACGCTTATCGTTTGTTTTCAACGCCCGCGACATTCTTCGGCGTCACGTGGACATTTGCGGCCAAGATGTTTGTCATTATTCCTGTTTCCCTCGTTGCCGCGCATGTGGCAACGTTTTTGACTGCCCCCGTTCCGCGCAAAACGCTCATCGAGTTTTTCCGCAAGGTTCGCCCGTCGGGCATTTGGGGCTCGATCCCGGATGAGGCCGGCGTAAAGCCTGCCGGGCTTAACGCGCGCGGCGTTGTCGGCTGGCTTTCGTCTGTCGCGTTTCTCTACACGCTCACGTTCGGAATCGGCAAAGTTATTTTCGGGCCTGTATGGCTTGGCTGGGCGCTTTTAGCGGCGGCTGCGGCTTTCGGCTGGGTTGTTTTTGAGGCGATGAAGGAAAGGCCAAATGCGGGGAAGTAAAACAATTGTCGGGCTTATGTCGGGGACGTCCGCAGACGGCATAGACGTTTGCATTGTGGATATTGAGGTCAGAAATTCGCCCGACCGGCCAGTCCTCAAATATGAAATTCTTTACTCGAAAACTTTCCCCTACCAGAGAGCTTTGCGAAGGCTCGTTCTTGAGGCTGCAACGGTGGAAGACGTGTGCAGGCTTGACTTTGCGCTCGGTGAGGCCTTTGCCGATGCGGCCCTTCGCGCTATCGTCTCCGCGCGTGTAAGGAAGTCTCGCGTGGCTGCAATTGCCTCGCACGGACAGACGATTTTTCACGCGCCGGATGCGAAGAAAATCGGCGGATTTTCGTCACGTTCGACGCTTCAGGTCGGCAATATCTCAGTAATTGCCGCGAAAACGGGCATAAAATGTGTTGGGAACTTCCGCGCGAAAGACGTTGCTTTGGGCGGCCAGGGGGCCCCGCTTGTGCCGTTTGTTGATTTTCTGCTTTCGCCGCCGGAAGGGGCTGTGTGGCTTAATATCGGCGGGATTTCAAACATTACGATTGTCCCTCCCCGCGCCCGCGCGAAGGAAATTATTGCGTTTGACACGGGGCCTGGAAATTCTCTAATCGATAAACTCGTCGCGAAATGGTCAAAAGGGCATTTGAAATTTGACCGCGGGGGGCGGCTGGGGCTTCGCGGGCGTGTTGACGAACGGGCGCTCGAAAAAATGCTGGCAAATCCGTACTTCAAACGGCGGCCGCCGAAGTCGACGGGGCCGGAAATGTTCGGAAATGCGTTTCTGGCGCGGCACCGGCTGCGGGGGAGCATCGAGGACGCTGCGGCGACGCTGGCGGCTCTGACGGCGGACACTATCGCTTCATCTATGGTGCAATCGTGGCGGAATCGTGCGCCCCTTACGCTCTACGCGTCGGGAGGGGGAGTGCATAATGCGGCGATCATGAATCGACTGCGCGCCAATCTGGTGGACAGTTGCGATGCAAAAGTACTCACTGGTGAGACGGGGTGCACCGGCGCCGATGAAAAAGAGGCGTTCGCGTTTGCGGTACTCGGATTTTGCACTTTGGCGGGCATTCCAAATAACCTTCCATCGGTCACCGGAGCGTCAAGACGAGCCGTTCTCGGCGAGGTTGCGCTTCCTTCGTAGGGCGTTTGTGAGCCGGTTGACCGCATTTGGCGAGTCAGTCGTGAGTCATTTCTACTGTTGTGAAATCCCGCCGCCGTTATAATGTGCGAAACGTCACTCGTGAGGATATGGAAAATGCTTGTTTTTGTAATTCGTCATGCCGCGGCTGCGACCTCAGGAAGCTTCGCGAGGGATTGTGAAAGACCCTTGACAAACGATGGAATAGAGAGAATGAAACGCGTGGCAAAAGGCCTCAAGAAAATCGGCGTGGAAGTTCAAAGCGTTTTTTCAAGCCCCTTTGTCCGCGCGCGCGAAACAGCCGAAATCGTCGCGAAGGAAATAATGGCGAAGCCGCAGGTGACAGAATGCGCTGAACTTGCCGGCGGGCGCGGGGCGAAAGAGGCGCTGGGCTTCATAGCGAAAACAAATGCGGAACAAATTGCCGTCGTCGGACACGAGCCGCAACTTGGCGACCTTGTAAGCCTCATGGTGGCGGGGAACAGCAAGACAATCGTCGATATGAAAAAGGCGTCCGTGTCGTGTGTGGAATGTGAAGGGAAAGCGGCGGCGGGGGAAGGGATATTACTCTGGCATCTTGTGCCGTCGGTGGTCGAGGCATTGGCATAGAGACAACGTAAACTCAAGTGGAATCCGGAGGCAACATGGCGGGGAAGAAAATCGCAATCGGAGTTGACTTTGGCGCGACGAAAATCATGGCGGCCGCGCTTGACAAGAAACTCAACATCCTCTCTCGCGTGAAGATCAGAACAAAGGCGGAGAGAGGCCCGAAGGATACGGCGGAGAGAATGGCTTCGCTGGCGAGGGAAGCAGCGACAAGCGCGGGATTTGACCTGGATGATATCGGGTATGTCGGAGTAGGGGCGCCGGGGCCCCTCAATCCGGAAGAAGGCGTTATTCTGTCAGCGCCAAATCTCGGCTGGGAAAAGGTGCCGCTTAAGAAGATGCTGGAAGCGGACCTCAAGGTCCCGGTCGTCGTCGATAACGACGTCAACATGGGAACGTACGGGGAATACGTAGCGGGGGCGGCGAAAGGGAAGATGCTCGTGGTCGGGATATTTCCGGGATCGGGAATCGGCGGCGGGATAATCATCGACGGCAAAGTCATACACGGGGCAAGCGGGGCGGCGGGCGAAGTGGGACATATCATCGTCGACCCGGGCGGGGCGCTCTGTGGTTGCGGACGTCGCGGGTGCGTCGAGACGGTGGCAAGCAGAATAGCAATCGCGCGGGATATCATAGCGGCGGGGATACGGGGCCAGTCGCCGTACGTGATGGAACACTTCGGTACGAATATGCAGAAACTCAAGAGCAGCAGCATAGCCGAGGCAATAGCGGCAGGGGACAAAGTCGTCGAACAAATCGTGCGGTATGCGGCGCGGATGGTGGGCCTGGCGGCAAGCGATATCTGCAATACACTCTCGCCCGACTGCGTGGTGCTTGGGGGCGGGCTGGTGGAGGCCATGCCGGACCTCTTCCTCAAGGAAGTGTACAAGGGGATACAGGACTTCACGATGCCTGCGATATCGCCGTATGTGGAGGTGGCGGTGGCGCAACTGGGGGACGATGCGGTGGCAGTAGGTGCGGCGGAAAATGCGAGAATCTTCCTGAAGGAGGAATGAGACAGGCTGGAGTC
>CALMGO010000512.1 GCA_937863625.1 uncultured bacterium | reverse complement strand
CAAAGGGAAAGCAGCAATACGACAAGCGCGAATCCCTCAAGAAAAAGGTCATCGACCGCGATATAAAACAGGCCCTCAGCCGACGCAGGTAACAAGGAGCAGCAAATGACCGTCCTCGACCAACTGCGCGCCTTCGCGCGCGAACTCGAAATCATCGACACCCACGAGCACCTCGTCTACGAGGCCGACTGGGTCCAGACCTCTCACGACGTACTGGTCGAGTGGCTCTCGCATTATTTCTCCTGCGACCTCATCTCCGCCGGGCTCCCTCATAAGGTAATGAGCGACTCCATCCTCGCGGGCAGCCTCTCTGTGGCCGAGAAATGGAAACTCTTAGAACCATTCTGGAACGCCGCGCGAAATACCGGCTACGCCCGTTCGCTCGACATCGCCGCGCGCGACCTCTACGGCGAGGCCCGCGTCGACGGAGCCTCCATCGAAAAGATTAACAAGGAATTCGTCGCAAGGCGAAAGGCCTCCGCAGCCGGAAAGAGTTACTACAAGACCGTTCTCAAGGACAAATGCCGCATCAAGACTTCGCTTCTTGACTCATTCACCCACGCGCCGAAGGGCGTGGAGCGCGACTTCTTCACATATATATATCGCATCGACAGCCTCCTCGGCATGTGCGACGCCTCGCAACTCGACGCCTTTGCCGCCCAGGCGGGCATGGCCGTCCATAGTCTTGACGACTGGAAGGCCGTCGTTGAAAAGATTATCGACAAGGCCGTCGCCGCCGGCGCCGCGGCCCTCAAGTGCGCCGTCGCCTATGAACGCCCCCTCTACTTTGCCAGGCCCACCGCCGCTGAGGCCGAGACCGCGTTTAACAAACTCCTCTGCGTCCCCCACGGCCCCGACATCGGGCCCGTCCGCAGGGATACCGGCCGCGTCCTCGAAGATTTCACCATGCACTGGATACTCACCCTCGCCGACACCCGCGGATTGACCATCCAGGTGCACACCGGGCTCCAGGAGGGTAACGGCAATATCCTCTCCAATTCCAATCCCGAACTCCTTTCAAACCTCTTCCTTGAATACACGAACGTCACCTTCGACGTCTTTCACATGTCGTACCCCTACCAGAACGTCCTGTCCGCGCTCGCGAAGAACTTCCCCAACGTCATGATAGATATGTGCTGGGCGCACATCATTTCGCCCGAGGCCGCAGTCCGCGCGCTTGTGGAGTTTTTGGACGCCGTCCCCGCCAATAAGATAAGCGCCTTCGGCGGAGATTACCTCTTCGTGGATGGCGTTTACGGCCACCAGGCCCTCGCGCGGGAAAATGTCGCGAAGGCTCTGGCCATAAAGGTCGACGACGGCTGCTTTGACGTGGAACGCGCAAAGGAGATATGCCGCTGGCTTCTCTTCGATAACCCCAGGCGCATCTTCAAGCTCTGACCCCCCTGCCCTGACGGAGGCATATTGCCTGCTTTCTACCAGACATCGCCGGACACCGCCTCGTTGCGGACGACTGTACTTGAGGTGACTGCGGTCAAGAAGAAGCCTGCGCTCTCACTTGCCGAGGATATCCTCTATCCCGGCGGTGGCGGCCAGCCGTGCGACACTGGAACCGTCACGCTTGGCTCAGGCGCCCGCGTCGCCGTCTCCCGCGTCTTGAAGATAAACGGCAAAGTCTACGCCGTCCTCGCCGAGGATGCCGCCGTTACGGCCGGTGATGAGGTGACTGTCGAGGTCGACTGGCCGCGCAGGTTCTTAAACATGCGCTACCACACCGCCGCGCACGTCCTCATGGCCGTCATAAAACGCGCCGTCACCGGCTACGCCGCAAGTTCGATTGAAATAGCCCCCGACGGCTCAAAGTGTGACCTTCGCTTCGACGGTTCCTACGACGGCAACCGCGAACAGGCATCCAAGTTCGTCGATGAGGCAAATGCAATAATCGCCGAAGGCCGCGCCGTCCGTGTCGAGGAGTATGAGACGCTCGAGGATGGGGTCACCGCGCACGCCGACATATACCGAGGCCCGGACGCCATGAAGGGGCGCGTCAGTATCGTGGTAATCGACCGCCTCGATGCCAACCCCTGCGGCGGCACGCATCTTCCAAACGTGGCGGACGCTGGCGTTATCACCCTCGTCGACACTGCCCCCGGCCGCGTCACGTTCACTCTTGACGCGCGCGCCTGAGCGTTCTCCCTGCTCTGTTGGAAAGCCCTCTTTATCACCAATTGTGTGAAATCGAGGACTGGCTCCGGAGCCCTTGGGGGTTCACCTCGCGCACCTGGCCTTCGTAGCTTGCCCGCCTCAGGAGGGCCTTGGCGAAGTAGGCTCGTGGTTTCCCGGCAGTGCCTGTCTCCGATTCACGCCCCTTTAGCGGGAGTCCTTCTGCCGATGAGCACCGGTTTTCCCGACAGAGCAGCGGTTTCGTCCAATATAAGGTCGCAAATCGTCGCCCTTGCGAATTTGGAACCCTTTTCCGCGGTAATATGTTATAATGTCTTGCGACGGCTATTGTGTCGTCTGTTGTGATCTTTGAAAAATGAGGCCACAAGGCCTCTAAAAGGAAACCAGTGGGGGCGAAAGGGCTCGACTGGACTAGAAGAGGTGTGGGTGGCGCGCCGAGGTTGTCAGGAGGCCTCGTTAAAAACCTGGCACAATCAATATCTGCTGACACACAGTTAGCAATGGCCGCCTAATAAGGCGACCCGTCGTCCGGTTCTTGCCTGCGAGGATTGGATGACGACCGACAGCAGGCTGGCTGGCTCTTCCTGCCTGGAGGGATGCCGGCGAGAAACTATCTGGGCTGGTCAAAGCGGGACCCTGTCTGCCGGGGCCCGCCGCGGCGAGAAATAAATGACAGACTACTGCGCGTAGAAGCCTTCGCTGAACTGTCACAGGACGTGGGTTCGATTCCCACCGCCTCCACCATTTTTCGTTCGCGCCAAAGGCTCGAACGAAAAATGCCACGGCGTAGCCACGAGGCGAAGCCGGACTCCTTTTCTCTTTCCGTGTCGCTCGAAACGCAGTTTCAAGCGAAAAGTGTCACGGCGCAGCCTTCAGGCGAAGCCGGGCTCCTTTTCTCTTTCCGCGCCGCTCGATATCCTTATGCTCTTCGCCTCATCCGCCTTGTAATAGCCACGACACCCACGCCCAGAATCCCCAGGAGCAGCGCCCCTGGCACGGCCGGATTCGGCGAAGGCGAGGGCGGCTTCATCGCCGACATCAAGAGGTACGCACTCGTCACGGTAGCGACCGTAACCATACCTGGTAGGGTGTGTGAGTTGTCGCAGATGAGACGGTCCGCCGGAGCGCTCGGGCAAGAGGGGCTGAGTCCAACCCCACACGTACCGGGCAAACCCGCCCGAAGCCGACAGACCCGCCGTCGCCAATGTCATTGCGCACAGAATCAGCGCGTACGCCAACTGCAAACTGACGCCCTCTCTCCCCGGCCCATATAAGGCTGTATCCCCACAGTACCCAGGCATCCCGCCCCGGCGTGTTCTTTTTTTGGCGCACAAACCCCGCGACGGCGCTGACCGACATGCCATATACCGCCATGGCAGACTCTGCAGGAAACACAGACGCCTCCCACGAATCGGCGCGCAGGTATAACCATTATTGCTGTACTGTGCAAGCAATTTCGCCGTCAAAATCGGCCTTTTTCGCATAATGGCCAGTCTGCGCAAAGGGCTCGCGGATCTCTTCAGGGGAGAGATTCTTATCGACCTGCCGTTTCCGCGTCCATCGACGGCGGCAATGTTGTGGTTAAGGCCGGAAGTCAGTCTCTGACACTCGGCATCGCGCCGGATAAGACACACTGACGCTCGAATGAACTCGGAGGACATCGCTTCGATACGTGTCCGGCATACGTGCCGCCCATACCGGTAGTCGGCTATTGTCACACATGAATTCCCCTGTCTTCCGCCGCACCGTCTGAGTATCATGAATTCACTACTGGACCGATTCCACTGGGCGGCTTACATACTCACGGAGGTACAGGCAATGAAGTCACTCGCGGCATTACTCATCGTGGCGGCCTTTTCCGCAACGGCCCTTGCAGAAGCGCCGGACATCTCAAAAGCGCCGCCGCATCCGAGGCTCTACATCGGCGGCCTCGAGACCGCGGCCGGATACATCGACCCCGACTCGCTCACCTCCATCGCCAAAACAAGGCCTGAGGATTGGGCGCTCCTCAATAACGCCCGCCCCTTGAGCGCGCGCGCCCTGTCGGCGATGGTGTCCGTCGACGCGAAAAAGTTCCGGCAGGTGGTGGCCGACCTCAAATCCGCCAAGGCGACCTCCGGCGGAGAACTCGTCGAACTGGCGCTCGCTTACGACTGGATTGCCGCTGACCTCGCCGAGCCCGAACGCAAGGAAATCGCCCGGCACATCGGCGACCTCGCGGCCGGGCCTGTAAGCCAGTACATCACTCGTTCCAATGCCTTCGACAACAATTCCCTTCGCAGGGACATGGGAATAGGTCTTGCCGCGCTGGCGATCGCAGGTGACGACCCCAGAGCGCAGCAACTCCTCAACGGCGCGCACCGCATCTTCGACGAATTCATCGAGATCACCGGCGACCACGCCGCTGCCGATGACATGGCCGGGCGCGGCGGCTACGGCGGCGGCTGGCCCGAAGGGCATGACTACGACAGGCACGGTTCGCGATACGCGTTTATTTACTTTCTCGGACTGCGAAGCGCCACAGGCGTCGACGTCTTTAAGGACAGCCCCTTCTGGAAGGCCAAAATCCTCGAGCAGATATATATCGTGCTCCCCAATGGCATCAACAATGTCCCCTTCCAGGACAGCGACAATCCCTTCATCCACCGTTTCGACCGCGAGATGATGCTCGTTCTTGCGCGGGAATTCGGCGACCCTCACGCGCGATATTACCTCAACCACGTCAACACGGAAAAGGTGACATCGAGCGCGATTTTTGATTTTCTCTATAACCAGCCCAACGCGCCGGAGCATGATTACTCTGACCTGCCAAAGGCGCTCTACATACCGGGCACGGGTCTTGTCTATGCGCGAAGCGGCTGGGGCCCCAACGATACATATGTCGCCTTCTGCGCGAGCGACTGGTACGTCTATCATCAAAACGACGCACAGAACGTCTTTGCCATCTACCGAAACGCCCCTCTCGCGGTCAAGGACGGCGTTTACGATGGCGAAATGCACACGCAGTACGTCGATTACTCCATCAGAACGATCTCCTACTGCGGCATGACGGTTTTTGACCCGGCCGAAACATACAACGGCCCTGACCCCATACCGCATGCAGTCAACGACGGCGGGCAGATGATACAGCAGTGGACCGGCGACGCTCCGACGGTGGCCGAGTGGAGAAAGCAGGCGCACAGGACCGACGGCCCCATGCGCGACATCGTGGATTGGAAGGGTTTCGAGACCAACGATACCTACACCTACATGGCGGCCGAGGCCTCCCGCGCGTACAAGCCCGGCAAGGTGCCCTTCTTCTCGCGGCAGGTCGTTTTCATTTACCCGAACTGGGTCATCGTTTTCGACCGTGTCACGGCAGGGAATGCCGACTTTGCCAAAACCTTCCGGATACACGCCCCCGAGGAGATGGAGGTCAGCGCCGCCCAGGCGATTATCACGACCCGCAAGACCAATCATACAACGATACCGGGAAGGCTTTTCGTGCAGTCGCTGCTGCCGGCAACTGCCGCGCTCACGCGCGTCGACGGACTCTCCATGGTAAACGGCGAGTCGTTTGTCGGGCCTGACCCTTACGGCGACCAGTTGTATTGCCCGCACCACCTCGAGATAAGCACCAGAGGCGAGAAGACTTCCTACTTCCTGACCGCCATGTACGCCAGCGACGCCGGCGTCGAGAAGGCCCCCGACGCGAAAATCGTCGAGGAGACGCCTGACAAGGTCACGCTTTCCCTCGACGGCGGCCACGTGCTTTCCTTTGACAAGACCGGTGACGTGGCCTGGCAAATGCTGAAGTGACGCTGGCGCGAGCGCGTGTGTCGGCGTAGTGACACCGCGCAGGGATGCCGGCCTTACGCGGTGCGCGAGTCGAAGCGTCCTTGTGAGAGGATGCTCGGCCCCGCCCCCTTTGCGGGAAATGTTTTGCTCCCTTTCCCTTCTTTATTCTTAAGGCAGCACCTTGACCGCAGCGCCCGACTTTGGAGCATTGCCTGAAGAACAGTCTTCCTTTCTCGATATCGCAACGTGCAACCCCAAGGC
>CALMGO010000511.1 GCA_937863625.1 uncultured bacterium | reverse complement strand
GGCCCGTCTCCTCGGCGAATATCTTCACAAGCGCCTTCTCCGGGCCGCACGAGTGCACGTGCGTCGGCAGCCCCGCCTCGGTCGCCAGTTCTATCGCTTTCTTTACCGCGGGAAACGCCAACTGCCTGAATATCTCCTCCGTCTGAAATACGAGCGTACCGCTCCCGCCCACACAGAGAAAATCGGGCTTCTCCTCCATCGCCATTATCTGCGCGAACCGTTTCTCCGCAGCCTCGATGCGCTCCTCGGCCCATTTCTCGTGGAGTTCCGGGTGGTCGTAGTAGTGAAATACATCCTCGTCGCTGCCAAGCGCCGCCGTCGACGTGACAAATACCCCGGCAAGCCCCTGTTCGCCGAGGAGCCGCTTTACGCGTTTGAAGCCTTCCGGTCCGAGGTCTACTTGCTTTACTCCCTCGACAGGTTCCCACCGTTTCGGCACGTCGGACAGGCCTATCTTTCCCGGAATCACTCCCTCCGTCGGCGGGTCGGCCACATAGTAGACAGTCACGCGCTCCGCCCAGATGCGCCTGCCATTCTCAACGTACGAATTCTGAGTGACGATGCGTTCGCTACTGCGGTATACGATAAACCGCTCCCACGGCGGCCCGGAAGGCGGCTCAAACCGGAGAGGGAAATATCCGTCCATGAGCGCGTCGATGTCGAAGTATTTCGCGCACTCTATGTACGCTTCCCATATCGGAGGGTCGTTGTAGAGGTAGAGGTCCCAGAAGGGTTTGCCCGTAAGCCTGGCAGGTATCATGTTGGAAAAGTCCGGCGCGACCGGGACCGAGTCCGGAATCCCGCCGCTTAAGGCCGCCAGGAGTCTCTCTTTCGATGTCATGCCGCTTTGCCGCCTTGTGGCGCCATGGCCGCAGCGCCTACTGTGACGCTTTCTTTGGACGCCTGGCCGCCTCAATCCTCTTGTGCATCACGCGAAACCGCCACACCCCCAGCGCCCCTACCATAATCGCCGTCACTATCGCCGCATAGCCAAGGCCCACCAGCGCCGCACTGTCGGGAAAGAGTTTGACGAGCGATACCCCCGACACGACGAGAAAGAGCGCCGTCCTCAAGTAGGCCAGAAGCGTCCGCTCGTTTGCCAGAATAGTCCGGTCGAGCGCCAGGTGGTCTCTCAAAATCAGTTCATCGGGGTCAAATTTCGTGTAGTCCATTTTCCTTCCTCAAATGCGGTATCGGGTAGAATCCGCCACCCAGTATAACCGCCGCGCCCGTGGATAAAAGCCCCATGCCGCCAAGCCCTCTCCATCCTTGACACGCCCGTCGCCATGCCATAACATCGACCAAGTGCCTTGAGGGTGCTTTACCGCCTCAAACAAATTGGAGTGCAACATGCCTTCGCGCAGCCCGAATATCGTCTTAATCACCGTGGACCAGATGCGAGGCGACTGCTTGGGCGTTGAGGGGCACCCGGCGGTCGAGACTCCCAATCTCGACGCCCTCGCCGGAGAAGGCGTCCGTTTCACCCGCGCATACACCGCCGTGCCGTCGTGTATCGCCGCCCGCGCCGCCATTCTCACCGGCCTCGCGCAGGAGACTCACGGCCGCGTCGGCTACGAGGACTGCGTCCCCTGGCGATATCCCGTCACTCTCCCCGGCTGCCTCGCCGATGCGGGCTATCACACGCAGGGCGTCGGCAAGATGCACTTTGACCCGCCGCGCGCGCTCATGGGGTTTCACAATATCGTCCTCCATGACGGATATCTCCACGCCCAGCGAAAGTCCAGTGTCCGCATCGAGACCGTGGACGACTATGTGCCGTGGCTTAAAGCGCGCGCCGGCTACGACGCCATGTATGATTCAAACGGACTCGACTGCAACTCATGGCTTGCGCGCCCGTGGCACTTGGCCGAGGAACTCCACCCCACCAACTGGGTCGTCACGCAGTCGCTCGATTTCCTGAACCGCCGCGACACGACAAAGCCGTTCTTTCTCCACATGTCCTTTGTGCGCCCCCATTCGCCGCTCGACCCGCCGCAGACCTACTGGGACATGTACGCTGACCGAGATTTCCCAACGCCGGTCGTCGGCGACTGGGCCGACACGAGCGTCTCCGGCCCCGGCGATGTGAGCCCGACGGCGTTTAGAGGGATACTCGAACCGCGCGCACTGCACCGCGCACGCGCCGCTTATTACGCGCTCATCACGCACATCGACCACCAGATAGGCCGCTTTCTCCAGTACCTCGGCGAGTTCGGCCTTGCCGACAATACAATCGTCGTCTTCAATTCCGACCACGGCGACCTTCTGGGCGACCATAACCTCTTCAGAAAGAGCCTCCCCTATGAAGGCTCCGCGCGTGTGCCGCTTATCGTTTACGCGCCGAAGGCCGCCGGCATTGCCCTGGCCGCATCGTCGGTCGTCCGCGCCCCTGTTGAACTGCGCGACATCATGCCCACCATCCTTGACGCCGCCGGAGTCGATATCCCGGCGTCCGTCGAAGGCAAAAGCCTCCTCCCGCTGGCCAGAGGCGAGAGCCCCTCCTGGCGCGAATACGTCCACGGCGAACACACTCTCCGCGGCCAATCCGTTCACTACCTCACCGACGGCCGCGAAAAATACGCGTGGTTTTCCGGCTCAGGGCGCGAGCAGTTATTCGACCTTGACGCCGACCCACAGGAACTCCACGACCTCGCCGCCGACGCCGCTGCCGCGAGCCGCGTCACAGCGTGGCGCGAGCGCCTCATCGGCGAACTCTCCGGCCGCGAAGAGGGTTTCTCAGACGGTAAACGTCTCATCGCCGGTCGGCCGGTTGTCGAGACGCTTGCAAATGCCCGCGACCGGCGCTAAAAGGGGCTTGGCCGCGATGAAACCGTTCAGCCTTCTCATAAAGCCAGCCTCCGCCGACTGCAACCTCGCTTGCGACTACTGCTTTTACCTCCCGAAGTCCGCGCTCTACCCGCATGAAGAAACCCACCGCATGTCCGAGCGAACCCTTGATAAGGTCATCCGCTCCTACATGGCCACTCCCCAGCCGCAATATGTCTTCGGATGGCAGGGGGGCGAGCCGACGCTCATGGGAGTGGATTTCTTTCGCGCGGTCACGTCGCGCCAGCAAAAGTACGGCCGCGCCGGCATGACGGTGGCAAACGGCCTCCAGACGAATGCCACACTCATTGACGATGAGTTTGCCGCGCACATTGCCGCGTTTAACTTCCTCGTCGGCGTGAGCCTCGATGGCCCAGCCGATATCCACGACCGCTACCGCAAGTCCCCCTCTGGAGCGGGAGCCCATGCGGACGTTTTGCGCGGCATTCAACATCTCCGCGAGCGCCGTGTCGAGTTTAATACTCTCACACTCGTCACCGCCGCCAATGAATCCCGCGCCACGGAGGTATATACGTACCTCTGTGAAAAGGGTTTCTTCCATCACCAGTACATACCGTGCGTGGAGTTTGACGACCGCGGCCGTCCGAGGGATTTCGCGGTAACGCCTGAAGGCTGGGGGGATTTTCTCTCTGAGGTATTTGACCTGTGGCTCGCCGCCGACACCCGGCGCGTCTCGGTGCGCCTCTTTGACTCGATACTTGCCTATCTTGTCGACGGCACGAGAAACGAATGCACCATGGGGCGCGACTGCCGCTTGTATTTTCTCATCGAGTATAGCGGCGACGCGTACCCGTGTGATTTCTTCGCCGAGCGTCCGCTTCGCCTCGGCAACGTCATGAAAAACTCATGGGACTATCTGCAGGCTTCGCCCGTATACAGAGAATTCGGCATGAGAAAGTCCGCATTTTCGGACGCCTGCCGCGAGTGTGAGTTTATCGAGTTCTGCGCAGGCGGCTGCACGAGGCATCGCCGGGCATCAGGCGGCTCTGCGCCTCACAGCCACCTATGCCCCGGCTTGAAACGCTTCTACGCCCACGCCCTCCCGCGCCTTCGCCCCCTTGCCGCCGAAATCATCCGCGAACGTCAGCGCACGCCCTGAAGCGCAGCTTGCCATCATGCGCATCCGCCCGCGACTGCGTCCTTTATCACCCGCCCCAGTCTCTTTATCCCTTCGTGTATCTTTTCCTCGTCGGAGTTTGAGTAGTTAAGCCGCATTGTGTTTGCCCCCCCGCCGTCCGTGTAAAACGGCGTCCCCGGCACAAACGCCACCTTTGCCGCTACCGCCTTGTCGAAAAGCGCGTGCGAGTCGAGCCCCTTCGGCAGCGTCATCCACAAAAACATCCCCCCCTCAGGCTCGGTGCATTTCACGTCCGGGGGGCAGTGCTCCTTAACCGCGGCGACCATCGCGTTCCTCTGCCGTCCGTACGCGTCGCGAATAACGGCGATGTGCTCGTCGATGTCGTTATCCGCAAGGTACTGATAGAGGACCCTCTGGCTGAGCGAGTCCGAGTGCAGGTCGGCCGCCTGTTTGGCGATGAGGAGTTTGTCTATCACCTCCCGCGGAGCATACACCCAGCCAACGCGAAGTCCCGGCGCTACGGTCTTCGAAAACGAACCCGTCATGATGCAGTTGGCCCCCGCCCACAGACGTATCGGCGGCACACTCTCCCCGCGAAACCTGAGCTCCCCATAAGGGTCGTCCTCGATGATGTAGCACCCGGAGTCCACCGCGAGCCTTGCCACCTCCTCGCGACGCTCCCGGCTGTATGATACGCCTGAAGGGTTCTGGAAGTTGGGCACGGTGTAGATGAATTTCGGCCTGCGCTCAGCGAGAGTCTCCGCCAGCCGAGCCGTGTCCATCCCGTCGTCTTCCAACTCCACCTGGACAAATTCCGGTTCATAAATCCCCAGCGCCTGTATCGCGCCGAGGTACCCCGGCCGCTCCAGCACGACCCGGTCGCCTGCGTCGATGAATATCTTGCCGATTAAGTCCAGCGCCTGCTGCGAACCGCTCGTCACGAGCACCTCGTCGGCCGATGCGTCAAATCCCCACCGCTCTCTGTAACGCCTCGCTATGAACTCGCGTAGCGGCCCGTGCCCCTCGCTCGTCTGGTATTGAAGAAGCGCCCTGGCGCTCTCGTCGAGCACTTTCACGCACGCCGCGCGCATATTGTCCACCGGGAAAAGGGCCGGGTTCGGCAGTCCCCCGGCAAAAGATATGATCTCCGGGTCCCCCGCGACCTTGAGTATCTCACGTATGAAGGACTTCTTGACCTTGCCCATCCGCGTTGCAAAACTGTTTTCCATCACACCTTCTCCAAAAACACCAGGGTCTGCCGCCAAAACAAAAAAGCCCGCTCCTTGGAACGGGCTTTCACTTTTTCTCTTGAAGGAACTCTTACTCCAGCCCGTCCCCTCCCGCCGGCGTAATGCATACCGCCGCGCGCCGCGCCGTCGCGGCTGCGAGTACGATGGACATTGGCTGGTTCTTGAAGTTCTTCATAACGTGCCAACTTATAGCCGACAGCGCTTCGGCTGTCAAACACAATTTTCCCGCGGCGAGTCTTCAATCTGCTTCCGCTCCGTTCAAGAAATCGCAGTGTCTTTGAATTATTTCTGATTCGCGCTGCAACCTTTTGCGCGCTATTGCTATCATTATTACGGTAGCTATACGCTTCTGATGTGTCACGGGAGGCTTGCTTTGAACGAGATGTCAAACTTGAGCGATTCGGAACTCGTCTCTCTCGTGCGTTCCTCTCGCGCCGGCGCATACAGGGAGCTCGTCACCCGCTACCAGGGGCACGTCTACGGCCTGGCGTACAGCATCGTCGGCAACTGGCACGACGCGCAAGACATCGCCCAGGAGGCATTCATCCGCGCGTATACGAATCTCGACCAACTCCGCGACCCAGCGCGCTTCCCCGCCTGGTTGCGCCGCGTGTCTTTCAGCGTCGCGCTTGCATGGATGAAGGCCTTTCGTCCGGCGCTATATAAAGGGCTAAACGGCCGCATCGACCTCGATACGCTGGAAATCCCGGACTTTGCGCCCGGCCCCGCCGAGACCGCCGAAAAGCGTGAACTCGCGGACGCCGTCCTCGCCGCTGTGGCCTCGCTGCCGCCCAAGTACCGTGTGCCGCTCACGATGTTTCACCTCGATGGCCTCTCCTACAGGAAGGTTGCCGACTTTCTTGATATTCCGCTAGGCACCGCCAAATCCCTCATCACCCGCGCCCGAGCCAAATTGAGATCCGCTCTTGCCGCATCGCTTTCAGACGAGGCCGCCCCCGTGGTCCAGGAAGTCTTTAACGAACACAAACTGCCACCCGAGTTTGCCGCAAGGGTCCTCGACGGCGTGCCTTCTTTGCGGTGGGAGAAAACCGAGTGTACCTTCGCAGGGGCCGTTTTTGCGTGCATGCAGTTTCTCAAGGAGCCATACACGTACCCCTATATCATGGGCGTCTCCGGCGGCGCGTTTCGCATCTACTGGTGCAGAAAGTGGTGCCCGAGTTCCGGCGACCTCATGCTCGTAGGCCTCGAACCCGCCAAACGCGCCTTCCGCGCCCTCGGTTACCAGTGGCAATGGTTCGGCAAGAACAATACTCCCGGCGAGAAAGAACATTTTCGCGAGATCGTCGCCGAGAGCATCGACCGCGGACGCCCCGTGCTCGCCACCGGCATCATCGGGCCGTCCGAACACGGCGTAGTGACCGGCTACGACAACGATGCTCTCGTCGGTTGGAGTTTCTTTCAGGGAACCGACGACGCCTACTACAGGCAAACCGATTGGTATGAAAGTGCTCTCGACCTGCTTATCGTGCTCGGAGACAAGGTCGCCCCCCTGGGCGAACGTGAAGTCGTCCGCAGCGCGCTCGAATGGGCTGTTGAACTCGCGTCCAAGGGGGAGTTTCAAGCCTACGGAGGCAGCAACTACGCCTGTGGCCTTAATGCATATGAAGAATGGGCAGCGGCCCTCCTGCGCGATGAGGATTTCCCCGCAGGTGACCTCGAAGTCCTTACCTTTCGCTGCAATGTCTGCACGAGCGTCGTCCTTGCCAATCTCCGCGATGCCCGCGCCGCCGCGGCCGAGTTCCTCGAGGAAATGGCGTCTGTCTGCCCCGCCGCTGCGGCCGAAATGGCCGCCACTGCCGAAGAGTACCGGTGTGAGGTCCGCGTTGTCGAGCAGACCCTCGACCGCGCCCCCTTTTGCTTCGCCGAAGAGAAACGCCGCCTCGAAATGGCCGACCGTTCCCTGCGTGAATTCATCGCCGCCAAGGTCCTCGAAGCGCGCGACTGCGATGCCCGCGCCGTCTCGCGCATGAAGAAGGCGCTTGAAATAGTTGCATGAGAATAGCCCGGCCCGTCAGGACTGTATGGCGTGTGTTATCGCCTGTGTTCGTTTGACAGAGAGGAAGGGAGACTGTAGTGAACTGCAAAGACAAAGTCGCAATCGTAACAGGCGCCGCCGGCAACGGCATGGGACGAAGCATCGCCCTTACCCTCGCCCGCGAAGGGGCAGCCGTAGTTGTCAACTACCGCACGAGCGCCGACAGCGCCTCCGCGATAGTCGACCATATCAGGACCCGAGGCGGCCGGGCCCTCGCTGTCGAGGCCGATGTTTTTACTCTCAAGGGGTGTAAGAAACTCGTAGATGCGACGCGAAAGGAATTTAGCCGTGTTGACATCTGCATCATCGGCCCCGGCTCGGGGTGGCACCCCGAGGGTATCGACGCGCTCGATGCCTCAAGCGCCCTCGCCGACGCCCAACAGGAACTCGCTCCCTTATACAACCTCCTGCCCCTTATCCTGCCCGGCATGTACGAGCGACAGTGGGGGCGCGTTATCGGCCTCGCCCTTCACCCGACCCAGCTCCCGCCCGCCTACGCCTACAATGTCGCCAAGGCCTCGAGGTCCGCGGCCCTGCATCTCGCCGCTGAGGATGCATGGCCCAAAGGCGTCACTGTTAACGCGATCTGCCCCGGCCCCGTCGACGCCATTGAGACGCTTGAAGGAGCCATTGAGCAGTGCGATAATGGCCCCGCGTGGCAATCGCGCGCCAATGTTTCCCCGCAGGACATCGCCGAAGGCGTGGCTTTCCTCTGCTCTGATGCTGGCCGCTTCATGACCGCCTGCAACGTGCGCTACATGTTCTACTAAAACCCGCCTCTCACGCAGGGTCAGCTTGTTTGCACTTTCGCTCGGAACTTTCATCCTTCCGCAAGTGCCGACGTTGCCGGTGGCGGCCCTTATCGCCCGCCCTGCGGCTATTGACCGAAGCCGCGACGCAGGATATACTGAGTTTCTTCCAAACGACGCAAAACAACGCTGATTTGAGGGCGAAATGGCAAAATATGACCTTGTCGTTCTTGGCGCGGGACCCGGCGGCTACGTTGCCGCCATCCGGGCGGCGCAGTTGGGAGCCACGTGCGCGGTGGTGGAGAGGGAGTTTGTCGGCGGGACGTGCCTCAACTGGGGCTGCATCCCGACAAAGGCTCTTATCAAGTCCGGCAGAGTCGCCGCGCTGGCAAGACGCGCCTCGCAGTTTGGCGTCATGACGGGCGAGATATCGGTGGACTACGCCGTGATGGCCGCGCGCAAGGACAAGATCGTCAGCATGCTTCGCGGCGGCATCGAGGCTCTCTTCAAGGCGCGAAGCGTCACTCTCGTGCGCGGCACGGGCAAGATCACCTCTCCCGGCGAAGTGGAAGTCACGCGTGTCGACGGCTCGACCGATACCCTCTCGTGCGACAATATCATCGTCGCCACCGGCAGCGAACCGGCAAGACCAAGGGTCTTCGAATTTGACGGGGAAAAGATCCTCACCAGCCAGGACGCCGTCGCCCGCACCCAGGTCGGCAAATCGGTCATCATCATAGGCGGCGGCTTTATCGGTTGCGAATACGCCGCGCTCTACGCCAACCTCGGCATAGAGGTCACCGTCGTCGAACTTCTCGACAATATCCTCGCGACAATGGATACTGACGTCATAAAGGAAATCACCCGCGCCTTCAAAAAGCGAAAGATAAAGGTCCGCACCGGCGTCAAGGTCGAAAAACTCACGCGCGAAGGCGACGTCGCTGCCGCGTATCTCGCCGGCGGAGAAAAACTCACCGCGGATTTTGCGCTCGTCTCGGTCGGCAGGAGGCCTGTCTCCGAGGGGCTCGGCCTCG
>CALMGO010000510.1 GCA_937863625.1 uncultured bacterium | reverse complement strand
TCGTCAGCGTTTGCCGACAGTCTGCTTTCAGGGCTGGCTGCGTGAGCAATGAACTTATTCACATACGTAACCACCTCCTCAGAGACAGTCTTCAACTTCTTCTTAAGATCACTGAAAACCTTCACGCGGACCATATCGTCGGGACGCCGGTTCTCAGGCGCAACGCCGGCCAAGTGATCGATGTCTTTGTGGCGTTTCTCGGGATGGTCCCATTGGAGTTCGCTCGGCACGGAAAATGCGCCACCACCAGCCAGCATATTCTTTACGGCATACTCGTGGAATTTCTGCTTTATCGGTTCGTAGTCGTATGCCAGGCGTTCGGCCTCTAAAATCGCTTTGCGTCGGAAAAGACTGCCGTGTTTCTCCATGTCGTTCAAGAGCGCGGTCAGCGAGTGTGCGCCCTTTTTGCCCGCTAATGGATACGTATCCACAAGGCGGCGGATGGCAACGACTTGGCTGGTGACGAATCCGCGATTGAGCAGGTGGTGCATCAGACCGTTGAGTTGCACGCCTCCCTCAGGATCGAGCGGCGTGAGACTGCGCGCCTCGTTCACGACGTGAAACGAGGCGGCATCCCAAGTCATCGACCCAATCTGATTGGCAATAGAGAGCGAATCCTTGCCATTGAGGACGTTCAACCAGTGCTTGCGCTTTTCTGCGAGTGTTGCTGCTGACGCACTCATACTACAACCTCCTTGATTGTTATGCGCGTAGCGCTCCGACGACTTGGGAACGATTACAAGCCGCATGAGCACGGGGCTCTCCGTAGTCAGTTTGGTGTCACGACGCCGTGCCAATGATCCCGACTTCTCGGCGGCCTCCCCAGTCCCCGTTTTCCCTACCCTTCGACGAACCGGCGGCTCATAACGCCCCAGGTGTCCGGCCACGTCCACCCCTGTGACTGCCAGAACGCGCGGCCTTCGGCGTTGCCGCTGTAGATAAAAAGGTTGCACCCGATGAGCCCCTCGGAGACGAGCGCATCAACCGCGAGCCGGACGAGGCGCGCGCCGATACCCATGCGCCGGTGTGCGCCGTCTACGGCAAGATGCGTGAGACACCCGCGGCGGCCGTCGTGACCGCAGAGGATAGTCCCGACCACCTGGCGACCGTCAAGCGCGACAAAGGACATGCCCGGATTGCGCGCGAGATAGCGAGAGGTGCCTTCGCGGGAATCAGAAACGGTTATGTCTATGCCCTCCGTGAGCCGCCAGAGGGCCAGAGCCTCGTCATAGTGGTCGATTGTCATCACGGCATATTCGATATTCATGCAAGCTCCATATTGAAAGGTAGTCCGTGCAGCGTGAAAGCGGCCTGTCAACTCACCGATTCGATTACAAGAAGCGCGTCCTCCCAGCCGCCTGGAGTCGAAAACGCTCTGACCCCGGCCGCGTCAAACTCTCCGACGCTTGTGGACTTGGCCGTTCTCGGGTCGACCCAGAAGGCATTCGCGGTCTTTCCGGCGACCTTTGTCATGTCGACCGCAAACTCCGCTTCGCCTCCGCAATATACCATCACCCATCTGCCGTCCTTGTGGCGCGCGGCGAGATTTAGAATCCGCCCCTCCGTCACGCCGCCGCTTGCCAGAATGCTCTGGTCGGGAACGAGATGCCACCACGCCTCGCGCTGGGTGAAGATGCGTTTCAAGAGCCCCATCTGCGCGGCGCCGGGGGCGTCAAGCGCCTTCCTCCACGTTGGCAGCACGCGCCAACTGTCGTTATGCCCGTAGGTATCCATGAAGAAGCTTTTCAAGTTTGCACTCTGGTGGGTAGTTCTGG
Source organism: uncultured bacterium (assembly GCA_937863625.1). GTDB lineage: Bacteria > Planctomycetota > DG-23 > SLPQ01 > SLPQ01 > CALMGO01. The sequence goes on along the minus strand of CALMGO010000510.1, from coordinate 52 downwards.
GCGGGATACCACGCACCATCTTCTATACCAGCTTCGAATGGGCTAACGCCGC
>CALMGO010000509.1 GCA_937863625.1 uncultured bacterium | reverse complement strand
CGCTGATATTCGAGATTCTCTGGACTCGACGTTTCGTCACCGTTTTCGGCAACAGCACCTATGCCGCCAGCGTCGTCCTCGCCGCATTCATGGGCGGCCTCGGGCTCGGGGCGCTTCTTTTCGGCAAGGTCGCCGACCGTCGCCGCGATACTCTCGGCCTTTTCGCCCTTCTGGAGGCCGGTATCATCGTGTCCGCCCTTCTGGTGCCGCCTTCTCTGAATGTCCTCGCGCGCATCATGCCCCGGATAGCCGCTTCCATGCCGTCTCTGGCCGCCGAAACAGCCGTCCGCTTCGCATTCTCATTCTTCATCCTCCTGGCACCCTGCCTCCTGATGGGCGGCACTCTTCCCGTACTCACACGCTTTGTCGTCACCTCCCGTGAGAAAGTCGCCGCACGGCTCAGTTTCCTTTACGGCGTAAACACTCTCGGCGCCGCTCTCGGATGTTTCCTGGCAGGATTCTTCCTCATTGAGACCTTTGGTCAGTCGCGAACCGGCACCATCGCCCTCGTCGCAAATGCCGTCATCATACTCGTCGTACTTGTGCTGCGAGCTTTTGTCGGGCCTGCGGAGACTTCCGTTTCCGCCGAGGACGCCGGTTCAGCCGCACCTGACACTCTTTTCTCTCCTTCGCTTCGCCGCGTCCTTCTTCTGGCCGCCTTTGTCTCCGGCTTTGCCACGATGGCCGTTGAAGTCCTCTGGATTCGTTTTCTCGTCTTCGTCGTCCCCAACAGCCAGTACAGTTTCACAAGCATTCTCGGCGTCCTTCTCGCTGGCCTTGCCATAGGAAGCCTCCTCTACAATGTCTTCCTCGCCAAGAGCGCACGTCAGATTCAGTGGCTTGCGCTGATGGAGATCTTCCTCGGCCCGGCAATTCTCGTAATGCTCGTTATAGGCGCTCACGCTGCCATGGGCAGCGGCCCGCAGGGCTTCGCCACGGGTGCTTTTCTCTCCGGCGGATTCTTGAAAGTCAAAGGCGGCGCAGTCGTACTCGCCGCCATCACCATTCTTTTGCCCACCGTCATCATCGGCGCAGTATTTCCTCTCGTTGCCTCCTCCTTCTCGAGGAACATCTCCGCCGTCGGCCGCAGCGTCGGCGTCGTCTATGCCGTCAATACCCTCGGCAGCATCCTCGGCTCTCTTGCTCCCATGCTCTTTCTTGTCGCGCTGCTTGGCATCCAGAACGGCATCTTCGCTATCGCAGCCCTGAACTCGGCCCTCGGCATCGTCATACTCCTTGCCGCCTCGCCGCGCCCTGTGCGCATTATCCCTTTTGCCGTTGCAGTGGCCGCGGTCGCAGCCGTCGCGTTCTACATCACGCCCGCTCATCTCGTCCGCACTGTTTTCTTCACGAATCCTGATCACAGGGGCCGTCACCAGGACGTCCTGTTTTACCGCGAAGGCCCCACCGCCACCGTCATGGTCCTCAAGGACTCCATCACCGGGTTCAAGGAAGTCTATATCGGCGGCATCGAGGAGGTTCCCACGGTCTACACCGGGCAATTCTTTTTCAAGATTTTCGGAAGCCTTCCGCCGCTTCTGCATCCTCAACCCGATGATGTCCTTGTCCTGTGCCTCGGGGGAGGCGTGGCCGCCGGCGCCGTCATCGAGAATCCCGAGGTAAAAAGCGTCGAATGCGTCGACCTCGTCGAGGACATGGTAAGCGCCTCCCGTGAACTCTCCGACATCAATAACTCTCTCGTCGACAGTCCCAAGTTCTCGGTCGCCATCGAGGATGCCCGCAACTACCTCGCAAAAACCAAGAAGAAGTTTCCCGTCATCATGTGCGACTCCACGCACCCCAAGTCCCCGGACAGCTGGCCCCTTTATACAACCGAGTTTTACCAGTCCGTGAAATCCGCACTCGCCCCCGATGGCGTCTTCCTGCAGTGGGCCCCGGTACACGGCCTGAGCGTCGACGAATACCGCATTATCGTGCATACTTTCCAGTCCGTTTTCCCGCACACGAGCATCTGGTACGTAGCCGCCGTCGATGAAATCGGAAACAAGTGGACCACCACCATGATGCTCGCCACGCCCGACAGGCTGTCCATCGACCCCGAGCTGCTCCGGCGGCGCATGGCCGACCCTTCTCTAAAGGCCGACCTCGGTCACTGGAGCCTTGACACGCCTGAGGGGCTCCTGAGCACATTCCTGTGCGGCGAAGAGAGTGTCGCCGAATGGACCGAAGGACTGCCCGTTAATACCGACGACCTCCCCTACACGCAGTACTTTTCAAAATTCACCGGCTCCACCGAGTACGGCTGGCCGGAAATCGCCCCTCGGATAGAAAGCGTCGTCCCGTATCTTAAGCTCGATTCAGACGCCGATCCCGAACGGCTCGTTGCCGCCCTCGACAAGGCCGTCACCGCCCGCAGGATCTTCCTCACGTCCAATATCTCCGAGGCGCTTGTTTTTGCGCCGGACGACCCTATGCTCCTCACGATGAAGGACAACCTCAACCGATCTGAAGCCTATCTTCAGAAACTCGCCGACCTCTATCGCGACGACGACACCATGCTCGTCAATATCGCAAGAAAACTGCAGGGCGTCTGCCAGCGTGCCGGCAAAGACCCGCGCGACGTCTGGGAATCTATCGTAGCGCTCTACAATCAGGCCCTCGATCTGAATGGCGCCAATGTCAACGCCTTTGCCGACCTTGGTTCCTTGTACGCACTGGTCGGTCGCGCCGACAAGGCGGTCGAGTGTTTCGACAGGGCGATTGCCCTCGACGGTGACAACATCCCGGCCCGCTTCGCCTATGGATCATTCCTATACGACACCGAGAAATACCCCGAGGCCGTAGACCAGCTCGAACAGGCCGTCCGGCTCGCCCCTGGCCGCTTTGACACTCATAACTCGCTTGCGATAGCCTATATCGCCGTTGGAAATATCGACGACGCCATCCCTCATCTCAAAAGGGCCATTTCCCTCTCCGCCGACACCCTGCCGGACCTCCAGGCCAATCTCGGCACCGCCTATGCCCTGAAGGGCGACTACGAGAAAGCCATTGACTGCTTCCGGCTCGCCGTTGCCGCCAAGCCCGATTCGTCTGCGTTTCGGTTCTACCTCGGCTCCGCCCTGCTTGAGACCTTCGACATTGAGGCCGCACGAAAGGAGTTTGAGGCTATCCTCGTCCTCGACGAGGCCAACGGTCCCGCGCGCACCAAACTCGGCGTCATCCTGATGGGCGAAGGCCGTACGGACGAGGCCATCGAGATGCTTAACGCCTCGCTTGCCATCTCGCCCTATGACGGCGAAGCCCGCGAGTACCTCGCCGGCGCGCTGATTTTGAAGCGAGATTTCGCAAAAGCACGCTCCATCCTGCACGAGGGCATGATGGTATGCCCCACCCCCGGAATCGCCCAATCTCTCGCATGGCTTCTCGCCACTTGCCCCGATCCCTCCCAGAGAAGCGGTCTTGACG